>JAKEEV010000336.1 GCA_022616395.1 Planctomycetia bacterium
CGGTCGCGGCTCTGATTAAGTTCTTCGTTAACCGCTCCCTGACGGTCGCGGCTCTGATTAAGTTCTTCGTTAACCGCTCCCTGACGGTCGCGGCTCTGATTGTGTGCCGCTCGGCTCGCGGCACCTACTTCGATCAGAACCGCACGCCCGACACCAAGTGGATGTTCACGTAGTGGATGTTCCCTTGCAGAGGAGGAGTGAGGTTCGTCCAGTCGTGGCCGTATTCGAGACGCAGGCCCGCGGACCAGATCCACCCGCCCATCGGAACATCAAACGTCGCGTGTGTGCCGAGGTAGATTCCGTGGAAGACATTCTGACGCCGCGAATAGCCATCAATCTCGTTCAGTGGAATCTGATCGACGTGCGACGTGCCGTATCGACCGCCAACCCAGCCACCCACGCGCACGTTCGTCCCCGAAACCGCTCCGGTGTCACCCGCTCCCCGCAACCACCAGTCGCGGCCAATCGCGTAGTTGAAGCTCGTTCGGTGAACTCCGCGAACTCCCGTGAGAGTCAACACGTCGGGCGGTTGACTCAGCGCGCCAGTAAATGGATCCTGTTGAGCCGGTTGACGGAGGAAGATGTTCCTCGGATCGTTCCCGCCCTGCCCGCGGTTGTAGGTGTAACTGAGACCCAAATCGAACGTCCAGGCCCGCGTATGTGTCGGATCGAAGAACAGAGTGCGAGCACTTCCCCCCACGCCCCACCCCGCGTTCAAAATCTCCGGTAACCCATCGCCAAACGGAATGTTCACGCCCGTGTGGAGGTAGAGTTCATACCCGATGCGGCCATTCCGCCCCAGCGGTCCGCAACACCCAGGGCCATCGACGTAGAAAGGACTCGGATAACTGCCCGGCGGATAACCCGGAGCACCATTGAATGCTGCACCATTGAACGGCTGACCGTGGAGTGTCCCCATCGGATCAACCGGCCCGACTTCGCCCGGAGGAGGAGGAACGGTCATCTCCTCCAGATTCTTCACCGTTGCTGGCGGTTGGCCAGGAGGAGTCGGCGGGTAAGGCATGACTGGTTCTTCCGCACCCGCCGGGAGTACCGACGGACTGACACCAGAATGGCGCGTCCCGGAGTGACCGAACTGAGCCACCGCCGGCTCGGCCACCGCCGCGAACAGGACAAGCCCGGAAAGGAATCGCCCGATCGTCATGCGCCCCTCGCCCGGCCACCGCGAATGCTCGGCGCGATAGCCGAATGCCGGTCCGATTAGAACCCACGTCGCATTCTGAATCGGTTGGGGGCGCGGAAAACTTTAGCGATTGACCCGACTGTATCGAATCTGACGATCACGCGGAGAAGTTACGGGGTTTGGAATGTCTCGACTCAGACGCTATAAGTGAATCTGGGAGAAATCCACGCAACTGGGTAAGTCATGGACTCCATCGAACTTCGCGATCTGGATGCGGCCAGGCGTTACATCCTGGAAGCCCTCTGGCTTCAGCGCGCCGTCAAGCCAAGCGCCTCGAATGTGAAGGACGCTCTGAAATGGGCAATGGAAATCGCTTCCAGCGGGCGTCCACTTCCCCCGGTGGGCTTCGTTGCGGATATTGGCAATGTCGCGTTCGGCGTGGACGCCGAGCATCGCTTGAAGGAAGCTCTTCCGGTTCCCGGCTGGCC
Organism: Planctomycetia bacterium; assembly: GCA_022616395.1. Lineage (GTDB taxonomy): Bacteria > Planctomycetota > Planctomycetia > Gemmatales > Gemmataceae > Gemmata. Next base: position 1,633 of record JAKEEV010000336.1, read on the forward strand.
CCCATCACTGGGAAGAAGTTACGAAGACCACGTTCTCGGCAAGTTCTACGCCGACTGGACATTCGAACGTGCCAGCGACGCACTGAGGAAGTACAAGGACAACGACCGCGTGCGCGGACTTGCCTACGTCGTTAACCAGATGAGCGAGCGCGCGGGGTTCAGAGGAGTCATGCTCCCGCCAGCAGTCATCCGAGCCTTGACGACTACCAACCCCGATGATGTACTCGCCTCGGGGTGGGAAACTCTCATGCGAGATGGCCCTTCTCCGCTATTGGTCGAGATGTACGAAGGGCTAGTCTCCGCTGGACGCAGAATCGCGGAAGTGTTGGGCCAGGAAGACATCCTCGCGCTCGAACAGGGCACGGCACTCGCCGACATGGGGCAATATGTCGCCCACCGGCAGATTCTCCAGACTACCGCTCGTATTGAATCGCGTTTGCCCGCCCGACCCGTCAAGCCATTCGTTGGCCGAAAGGAAGTCCCCACACGCATTCTCGACGAGGATCAATATCCCGTCGGCGGATACACATCGATCGCGACGAAAGGTTCCATCGAGAGCCTGCTCCACTCGCAACTGGCGTACATCGAAGACGGAAGTCCCGATCTCTTCGACATGAAGTTCGTTCGCGACGAGCTGTTCTACTACTCCCGCGACGAGAATCAGTTCCTCCGCCGTCGACGGGCGTTCGTGTTTGTTCTGTTCCCCGAACTGATCGCGTCGCGCTTCAAGGACGCGGATTTGCCGTACCAGCGAATCGTGATGATCCAGGCGACGATTCTCGCCCTGGTGCGCAAGCTAACGGAATGGCTAAGTACGGACGCAATCCGATTCGAAGTAATCTTCGTTCAGGATGGCGGGAAAAGTCCGCTGGGTGAAGAAGCTGCGCTATTGAAACTTCTCTTGCGCGAACCGCTCGAACGCGGAGACGGTGTGATCTTCGAGATGCCCGACAAGGTCGGTGTGATGACCTATCTGAGTCGCTTGGCCCGCAACTCACAAGTTCATACTCTGGCCGTCAGTACCGAGCCGTTCGACATGGACATGGAGAACGTGGTTATCACGGAGTTGATTGTCGGAGGCCCGCGACCCGAGATCGGAGAAGGAGACGGCGTGGTGGCCGAACTCGAAGGCGAAGACGCCTTTGACGTGTGGCAAGAGACCGTGCTTCGCGTCTTGCAACTGTGGGTGTGAGTTCAGCAACTTGGGTTCGTGGTTACTGACCCGTGAGGTGGCGATGCGCGACTCCAAATCCAAGCAATCACTCCTGATCGCGGGAACTCCGTCGCGCTAGGAACGAGGGTCAACCTCCGGCGTTTCTTCAATGAATGACGCGAGCAGCGTGCGAAGACAGCTTTCAAAGGAAGAAGCCACCCCTTCAACCTCTCGAATGTCCAAGTCAATGGCAATCACTCGCATCCCATCGAATGGATCGAATGCGTGGCACGTTCCGCCGGTAGTATCGCCGAAGGCAAGCAGATGCGTCCAATTCGGATCGCAAGCGTCGGTGAGCAACTCGCTCAGAGGCACTACCCCACTATACAGCATATACTGTCGTTGTCCGATCACGCCGTATCCAACTTCGCTCAGGAAGTCGAGATAATCAGGCCGAAGTTCGGGATACTCCGTGCGAAGTTCCTCGCATTTCGCCCTGGGGACTGGCTTCAATTGACTGAGCATATCCCGAATACGTGGATCGTTGAGCAAACCACTGTAGCGCGACATGACGACCTCCTTTGTGGCGATGTCGCCCAGTTCGGACTTGTTGGATAACTATTTCCTATCCGGCATTAGCTCCCGGACGATACCCTCCTTCCCGTGGATTTTTCCCTGGTGAATATCCGGATATCGAGCGGGATGAATATTCCACCACTCGTGAGGCCCACCGTAACCTTTCTCAAGGAGATGATGAGCGTCGAGGCGCTTACCTTTTTCTCGTAGAATTTCCCCTTTAATTACGACATCCTCGGTATGCACGGGCCATTTCCGACCAGTCTGCCTCTCCCACTCATCGATTACCTTGTCTTTAAATCCAGGCCGCTCCCATTGCCTCTTATGCTTTGCATAGTCCGTGGGGGACAGCAGCTTTTTATTATGCTGTGCCCATGCCGATTCCAGACGTTGTGCTTGGCTTTTCGTCAATGTGACACCAGTGAAGTCCTCAACCTGCCGCAGGTACTCCTGAAAACGTGATGTTGGAGCTGCTCTCCGCTTTGTGGTCCCAAAGATCGCGTCATAGCCCGCTCCGAACTGGGGGTCTTCGCTCATGGCTGCGCGTCCCGCGCCCGCCTTCTTGCCGGACACCTCACGAGCCTTCGGGACGCCGCAGCCGGCGCCGCCCATGCCGTTGTGAACCCAGACCGCTGTCGTTCCCCGACCCACAAAGTA
>JAKEEV010000337.1 GCA_022616395.1 Planctomycetia bacterium
AGCAGGGGGGTGGCGGGGGGAGGGGGCGCTTCAACACCCCGAAACGAGAACTGCTGACCCAAGCCGCCACCCCTTGATACTACTAGCAAGCGGGCGGGGGTAAGCTCCACCCGCTCGGTTACCCTCGCGGTTCGCCTGGAAACAACAGCACCCAACGCAGACCGACCTACTTTGTTCCGCACCAATGATTGACCAACCTTCACGTCCTGTTCCGCGATGGCTGCACCTCTGGGCGGTCGCGTGTGTCGTCGCGACGCTTCTGCTTTTGGCGATTGGGCAACTCGTGACGAGCTTCGGCGCGGGGATGGCTGATCGCGTCTGGCCGACCGAACCGTGGTATGTCTTCCGAACCGCCACTGACAGCGAGAAGGAACGGTTCCGGGTCGAGTTCGCGTACTTCATCGAGCACTCGCACCGCATGGCGGGGTTCACGATTGGCGGGCTGGTGATTGTGCTGGCAGCCGGTATCTGGTGGGGCGAACCAAGAACGCGCGCTCGCTGGGTAGCTCTTGCGGGTCTATTCGTACTCGTGGTGGGCTATGGCGAGTTCCATCGCGGACTGATGGCTCAGCGCGACAAGCCACCGGCAGAGGTGCGTTTGCCCATCGGCTCGGTCGGGATCGCTCTGACTGGTCTTGCGGCCGTTCTGGGTGTCGCGGGTTCGGGGCTGGTTGCTCGCTTGCGTGGGTCGGGCTTGCGTCTACTCTCAGCGCTTGCGCTTGTCGCGGTGATGATTCAAGGGCTACTGGGCGGCTTTCGCGTGAAGTTGAACGAACTGGTCGGCACGGACCTCGCGGCGTTTCATGGAGTCTTCGCGCAGGTGGTCTTCGGCCTACTGGTCGCGCTTGCCGTACTCACTGCGCGGCCTGTGGCGGATCGCGATGGGAAACTGCGCTCGCTGACTTGGTGGTCGGGTGTGCTGGCAGCGCTCATCTTCGTGCAAGTGATTTTCGGCGCGATGGTGAGGCACTATCCGGTTCCACTCAATCAGCGACTACATTTCCTGACGGCGTTTCTGGCAACAGCCGTGGCGGTGTGGGTGCTCCGAAGTGTGTTCGCCGATGGCTCCGCGCGCCAGCGCGTCGGCTGGGTTTCGTGGGCGTTCGCGGAGCTGATCGCGATTCAACTGTATCTGGGTGTCGAGGCGTGGATGGCGAAGTTCGGTGCCTACACGCTGCCGGAACTGGTCCCGGTTACGCCGGAAAGCGGAGCGATCCGCACGGCACACGCGCTAGTTGGTAGCGGAGTCTGGGCAGCGGCACTTGCTCTTGCGCTGAGACTTTGGCAGCCGAAGATCGCACCAACTCATAAACTGGAACCCGTGGATTCAAAGTGGGCTGAAGCGAGTTCGCTCGAAGTTGTTCGCACCCAACAAATGTAACCGCGTTTTCGCGGAGACGCGACATGATGAAGGCGACGGCGACCGGCGAGGTGGATTCACTTGCTCCGCTGGCTACGAGTGGCACCAAGCTGGCCGTTGCGCGCTCGCGGGCGCAGGCACACAGTCGGCTCGCGGATTACTGGGAACTGACCAAGCCGCGAATCGCCCTGATGGCGCTGTTTACCGTTGCCGCGGGTTATTTGCTCGGAGCCGGGAGTGGAGCGGAATGGCGAGTGCTTCTTCACACGCTTTTCGGAGCGGGGTTGGTCGCGGCCGGTGGAAGCGCGCTCAATCACCTCTTCGAGCGCAGAATCGATGCGCGGATGAAGCGCACCGCGAATCGTCCGCTCCCCGCGGGTCGGCTTGCGCCCGAAGAGGCCGCGGCGTTCGGAGCGGGACTGGCCGGCGCGGGACTGGCATATCTTGCTGCAACTGTCCCCGCGCCCGCGACCGTCGCCGCCGCGATCACCTTTCTCGCTTACGCATTCATCTACACACCGCTGAAGACCATCACTGCGTGGAACACCGCCGTGGGCGCTGTTCCGGGCGCATTGCCTCCAGTCATCGGGTGGTACGCAGCGCGCGGATGGGACGGCTGGATCGGCTGGGAAGGAGCCGCGATCCTCTTCGGTGTGCTGTTCCTGTGGCAGATTCCGCACTTTTTGGCGATTGCATGGATGTATCGAGACGATTACGCGGCCGCGGGGCTGAAGATGCTTCCAGGGTGCGACCCCACCGGCCGACTCACGGCCGCCGTGATGGTGATGACCGCAGGCGCTCTGATTCCGCTCGGCTTACTGGCTCCGCAAGTTCACCTGGGTAGCTGGCTCTTCGCGACTGGCTCGACTCTGTTCGGACTGTTCTTCCTTCAGCGTGCCATCGTGTTCGCGCGGAATCGCACCGACCAGAACGCGCGTCGCGTGCTGCGTGCCTCGCTCTTGTATCTTCCGGGTGTCTTCGCGGTGCTCTTGATTGATGCTCTTCTTGTGAAGTAACAATGACCTGCCGACTCTTTCCTCTGCTTGCTCTATTCGCCGCCGGGTGTCTGGGATCGGCGAATTCGCGCGCGCCCAGACAGCCGACAACCGAACCGGACCTCGATTACCCCGTCGGGTCGTTCTCGCTTACCGAACGCAGCGGAAAAACTGTCACGGAGAAGGATCTTCGAGGCAAAGTCTGGATCGCATCGTTCATCTTCACGAGGTGTTCCGGCCCCTGCCCGATTGTCTCTTCCACAATGGGCCGACTTCAATCGGAACTGAAAGACGAACTGACCAGCGGCAAGCTCAAGCTCGTCACGTTCACAGTTGACCCGGCACGCGACGACCTCGCGACTCTCAAAGCCTACGCGAACGCCCGCAACGCCGACCCGGACAACTGGCTCTTCCTCACCGGAGACGAGAAGATTCTGCACACGCTGCTAAGCGAACAATTCAAGCAACACGTTGGACGTAATCCAGAGGGGAAAGTCGGAGACGAGTATTCCCACAGCACGCGGCTCATCCTGGTGGACCGCGACGGCGTGCTGCGCGGAATGTATGACGGCATTCCCAACAAGCAATTCCCCGACGGCCAGGAACGCTACGAAGCTGGCCTGACGCGCCTGAAGGAGCGCGTGCGCGAACTGATAAAGTAGCCCGCCGCTCCGCGGCGGGCTACTTTCTCGTTGCACCCCGCACAACTCGCCGTTTCAATGACGGCATGGACCCCGACGCTACTCACCTCTGGATACACGCGAACCTGCTCACGTTTGATCGCGCGAAGCCGCATTGCGGATTGCTCAAAGACCACGCGCTTGCGGTTCGTGGAGACACAATCGCCGCCATTCTCCCGACCGATTCGCCCGAAGTGAGAGCGTTCAAAGGCAAGATTACCGATTGCCGCGGAAAGTTCATCACTCCCGGGTTCATCGACTGCCACACGCATCTTGTGTGGGGTGGTTCGCGCGCTCTTGAGTGGGAGATGCGGCTTTCGGGTGTGCCGTACGCCGAGATTGCCAAGCGCGGAGGCGGGATTCTCTCCACCGTGCGCTCCACACGTTCAATGACGGAAGAGCAGCTTGTTGAGGCATCACTCCCGCGCCTTGAAGCTCTCATTCGCGAAGGTGTGACCTGCGTTGAGATCAAATCCGGTTACGGTCTGACGCTTGAAGACGAACTGAAGATGCTTCGTGTTGCACGTCGGCTCGGCGAGCGGCTTCCCATTGAAGTTTCGCCGACGCTCCTGGCAGCTCACGCGGTTCCGCCAGAGTTCGCCGGCCGCACGGATGACTACGTTTCGCTTATCCAGCATGAAATAATCCCCGCCGTGGCGAAGGAGAGGCTCGCGGATGCAGTGGATGTGTTCTGCGAAACAATCGCTTTCACCCACGAACAGTGTCACCGCATCTTCGCGTCAGCCCGAATGAACGGTCTCGCGGTGAAGGGGCACGTCGATCAACTCAGCAACTCACGCGGTGCGGAACTCGTCGCCTGGCACAACGGCTGGTCCGCGGATCATCTCGAATATCTTGACGATGCGGGCGCTCTGGCTCTGGCGAAAGCCGGTACGGTCGCGGTGTTGCTCCCCGGCGCATATTACTTCCTGCGCGAAAAGCAGAAACCGCCCGTGGAGGCTCTGCGGGCCGCGGGCGTGCCGATAGCGGTTGCAACGGATCTTAATCCCGGCACAAGTCCGTTTGCTTCAATTCGTTTGGCGATGAATATGGGGTGTGTGCTATATGGTCTTACGACGGACGAAGTTCTGGCGGGTGTCACACGCGAAGCCGCCTGGGCGCTTGGCCGCGCGGACCGCCTCGGCACGCTCGAAGTTGGCAAGCAAGCGGACTTCCTCGTGTGGGACGTGACACACCCGGCCGAGATTGTGTGCCAGCTTGGCACAAACATTATTCCCGAACGAGTATTTCGAGAACGCACATGCCAACCCCAGACATGAGTGTGTGGAAGGGCCGTGTCGATCCGGCCGATGGAGCGCTTGCAGTTCGCTGGCATCAGCGGGTCAAACCGCTGGCGCGGGATGTTCCGCCGGGCGTCGCGCTTCTTGGCTTTGCGTGCGACGAGGGGGTTCGCCGAAACCAGGGCCGTGTGGGAGCCGCCGGTGGGCCGAAGGCAATCCGTTCGGCTCTCACCGACCTCGCCTGGCACCAGGAACAGCCGGTGTACGATGCGGGAGATGTGGGCTGCACCGGTACCGATCTGGAAGGAGCACAGAAGCAGTTAAGCCAGGCCGTGTATGAGTCAATCGTTGCCGGTCACCGGCCGCTGGTTCTCGGAGGCGGACACGAGACCTCGTGGGGAACCTACCAGGGTCTGGTTCGCGCTCTGAAGGAGATTGATCACCACCTGAAGGTCGGGATCATCAATCTGGATGCTCATTTCGATCTGCGCGCCGACAAGCAACCCAACTCGGGCACTCCGTTCGCTCAGATTGCCCAGTGGTGTCGGGAGATCGACCGGCTGTTCTGGTACATGTGTCTGGGAATCTCCGAGCCGGTGAACACTGCGGCTCTGTTTGATCGAGCCAAGCGGTTTGAAGTTCAGTGGATGCTCGATACCGAACTCGACCCCCTGCGTCCCGATGAGGTGTTCAACGCGCTCCAGAAGTTCGTGCAGATGGTGGATATGCTTCACCTCAGCATCGATCTGGATGTGCTACCGGGATCTGTGATGCCCGCCGTGAGTTCACCCGCGGCCCACGGGGTTCCGCTCTCGACAGTGGAAGCGATCACGACGGCGATTCTCGGCACCGGGCGAGTTGCTCTTGTGGATTTGGTGGAGTTCAACCCGGCCATCGACACCGCCGACGGCCGAGCAGCCCGCACCGCCGCCCGGCTCGCGTGGTTGATCGCAAAGAACTGGCCGCCGGCGTTGGCCGAGGCAGAGGAGTAGCCGTGGATCAATTCACCCGTCATGATCCCTCGCGCATGATCCGAGCACCGCGAGGGACTTCGCTTTCATGCAAAAGCTGGCAGACGGAAGCGGCTCTGCGAATGCTGATGAACAACCTCGACCCGGAAGTGGCCGAGCGGCCCGCGGAACTCGTTGTCTATGGCGGAATTGGTCGAGCAGCGCGCAACTGGGAATGCTTCGACACAATAGTTGAAGTGCTCAAGCGACTGGAGACCGACGAAACGCTGCTCGTGCAGTCCGGCAAGCCTGTCGGCGTGTTCCAAACGCATCACGATGCGCCAAGAGTTCTTATCGCGAACTCCAATCTCGTGCCGAGATGGGCCAACTGGGAACACTTTCATGAACTCGATCGCAAGGGACTGATGATGTACGGCCAGATGACGGCCGGGAGTTGGATCTACATCGGCACTCAGGGAATTGTGCAAGGAACCTACGAGACGTTTGCAAGTGTCTCGAAGAAGCACTTCGGCGGCAACGCTTCGTGCAAGTGGATTCTGACGGGCGGACTTGGCGGAATGGGAGGCGCTCAGCCGTTGGCCGCAACGATGGCCGGCTTCGCAATGCTCGCGGTGGAGTGTGATGAGAGCCGCATCGACTTCCGATTACGAACGCGCTACCTCGACCGCAAGGCGAAGAGCCTCGATGAAGCACTTGCGATTGTGCGCGAAAGAAAGCCTGTGTCGGTGGGGCTGCTCGGCAACGCCGCGGATGTTGTTTCGGAACTGGTGAAGCGCGGAATCACTCCTGAGGTAGTAACCGATCAGACCAGCGCTCACGATCCGCTCAACGGGTATTTGCCGCAAGGCTGGACACTAGACGAATGGCGCGCGAAGGCGAAGTCTTCCCCGCAAGAAGTCATCGCAGCCGCGAAGAAGTCGATGGCGGTTCATGTGCGCGCGATGCTTGATCTTCAGAATCGCGGCGCTATTGCGCTCGATTACGGCAACAACATCCGGCAGATGGCGAAGGACGAGGGCGTGCCGAACGCCTTTGCCATCCCCGGCTTCGTCCCCGCGTACATCCGGCCGCTGTTCTGTGAAGGAATCGGTCCGTTCAGGTGGTCAGCGCTCTCGGGTGATCCCGAAGACATTCACCGCACTGATGTGAAGGTGAAGGAACTCGTTCGCGACACTCACTTGCACCGCTGGCTCGACCTGGCGAAGGAGCGAATTGCGTTTCAAGGACTACCGGCCCGAATCTGCTGGCTGGGACTCAAAGCCCGCGCTCGGGTCGGTCTGGCGTTCAACGAAATGGTTGCGAAGGGCGAGTTGAAAGCACCGGTTGTGATCGGCCGCGACCATCTCGATTCCGGTTCCGTTGCAAGTCCGAATCGCGAGACGGAAGCAATGCGAGATGGCTCCGACGCTGTCTCCGACTGGCCGCTACTCAACGCGCTCTTGAACACCGCGAGCGGAGCGACGTGGGTTTCGTTCCATCACGGAGGAGGAGTAGGCCTGGGCTTCAGCCAACACGCAGGCGTTGTGATTGTCTGTGACGGCACACCGGAAGCTGCGAAACGCATTGCGCGCGTGCTTCGCAACGATCCGGGCACCGGCGTGATGCGTCATGCGGATGCTGGCTACGATAGCGCGATCCGATGCGCGAAGGAAAACGGACTGGACTTGCCGATGATCGGTTCCTCCTGATTCACAGGGCTTCCGCCCTGTGCTACGGAAGTCGGCCCCTCCGGGGCGAAAACAACAACCCAACGGACTCCCATGCTTCGTCCCCTTCTCATCCCCCTCGCTCTTGTCGCACTCGTCGGACTGGCACCAGCAGCCGATGACAAACCCGCGTTCAAGATCACCGAAGACGCGGACCGCATTCGCATCGCGGGCAGCGCGCTGGAAGTATCCATCAAGAAGAAAGGCTATGTGAGCGGTGTCGAAGCCGCGAGCTTGCTTGATGTGAAGACCGGAACGCGCGATGTCGGTTTCGGGCTGGATATTGTGGACTGGATCATGGAGCCGGGGAGCGACGAGGAGTATCGAGATAAGCTGCCGGGCGACCTGCCTTATGTGTTCAACAACCTCGTTCACGGCAAGCGGCCCAAGCGCAGCATCGAAGGCCCTCAGATTTGCACGAAGGCGAAGGAACTCAAGCCGACCGTCATTCAGGGGAACGATTTCGTCGCGGTGAAGCAGGACTTCACTTACACGCT
>JAKEEV010000338.1 GCA_022616395.1 Planctomycetia bacterium
CGGGGCGTGGCGTGCAGGGTAGCGTTTCTGTGGAGTCCTGGCCTGCGCCCTCGTCCAACCGCAGGAAGTTGGCTGAGGTGGGCTGAAAACACCATGCCGTGCCCCCTGTCCCAACTCGAAACTACTGGTAACCGAGCGGGTGGAGCTTTCACCCGCTCCCTGACGGTTGCGGTTCACCAAGTTGAACCCGGCGACTCACGTCGCCGGTTCGCCTGAATGTTGCTTCGCTATGCTCGCAACCCGCTCGCGGAGCGAGCGGACCACACTTTCGAGCCGGAACTTCTGCGGGTCGTTGCGAACGAGTTGCCCGGTCGCCAGGTCGAACAGCCCCACCGACGTAGGCCACGAGCCGAGCGTGCGCGATGCACTCCACGCGGCCTGTATTAGACCCGGTCGTCGGCCGCGCCACGGATCGTCTTCGAGTACCGTTCCGCGATCCACACACAGAACGTGCCAGCCGGTTGAATCGCGATACAGGAAGTCCATCACTCCGCGCACGGTGAACGCGGGCAATTCGTCGTTGACTTCTTCGCGCAAGTCCGCGAGGAACTCGACCGACCGGTGAAGTTCCTCCGCGCCCGCAAGCACGCGGCGCGTGTCGGACTCCGCGAACTTGCGTAACTTCGGTTGAAGTTCGTTCTCAAGGCGCGTGCGATTCTCCGCATCGGCGAATTCATCGATTGCGTCCGCGAGCAGTTGAACCCAGCCATCGACATCGGCGAAAGCCCAGCGATCGAGAACGGCCCACAGTATCGCGTCGGCGGGCGCAATCTGCGCAACTCGTTCGCGCGGAGTTCGCCAGTGCGCGCGATCGGAATCGCTCTCCGTATCGAACGCTTCGCCAAAGCTCAGAGGCGTTTCGCCGCGTGCAAGTGCTTCGAGCGCGGGGAGGGAAATGAGCGACGGAAGCGCACGTGGGCGTTCTTGGCGAACCCCGCCCGCAAGGGCGGTGGGTCCAGTCACTTCACCCACCGCCCTTGCGGGCGAGGTTCGCCAAGAACCAACCTCGCTGCCTTCCATCATCACGACACGCACATTCGGCCCATCCGGCAACACACACCGCCCCGTTCTCACGTCGAAGCGTTCGGAAAGCGTCATCGTCCAGTGGTTCGCTGGAAGCTGCGCGGTTTCTCTGAACGTCTCTGGCAACCCGGCGGAAAGCACGAGTAGATCGCGTGCGCGTGTGCAGGCCACGTACAGGATGCGTAAGTCTTCCTGCCAGTCGGCGAGTTGGTCCGCGGTTCGGCCGAGTGATTCCGCGAATTCAGAGAAAGGCGATTCGTCGGGGTGATTATCGAACTCGCCGGGGACCTTCACTAAACAGCCTAGCTCGCGATGCCATCGTACAACCGGATGACGATCTCCGCGTTGCTGGGCCGCGATGTCCGGCACAAATACGATGGGAAACTCCAGCCCCTTCGCTTGATGAATGCTCATCAACTTCACCACGTCGGCTTCTTCGGGGAGAGTCGCGGCTTGCTCCTCGCGGGGTTGACGGGCGACCAGATCGCCAAGACGAGCCACGAACTCCGGCAGCCCGAATAGCCCGGAGCGGTCGAAGGTGCGGGCCAACTCCACGAGCTTCCAGAGATTCGCAAGCTTGCGGTCTCCGAGAAACTCGAACTGAAGCGCTGCATCGTAGCCGGTGTCCGCCAGAACCACACCGAGCAACCGGGCGATGGGCAGTTTGTCCTTCGCTTCGCGCCACTTGCTCAGAAACAGCTTCGCGCGCTCCGCGGCCGGCTTCTGATCGTCGGGCAACGAGTTGATTCGCTCAGAAGCGCACAGCCCGGCCCACGCGCTGGCTTCGTGAGTCGCGAGCAAGAACACGGCTTCATCCGAAAGCGAGAAGAATGGCGAACGCAGAACGCCGACCAGACTGGTTGAATCGTGCGGGTTCTCGATGGCACGCAGCAGGTTCAGTAGGTCGTAGACTTCTTGCTGAGCGAAGAATGCGCGACCGCCGACGAGATAGTAATCGAGTCCGTGCTTTCTCAGTGCCGATTCGTAAATGTGCGAGTGAGTCATCGAGCGGAACAACAGCGCGATGTCGCGGCGTTCGACGCGCCTCGGACCGTCCTTGCCGAGAATGCGCGGCGAAGGGTCTTCGAGAAGTTGCACGATTCGCTGCGCGATGGCGTCCGCTTCGGAATTTCGGAGATCGGACACAGAACCTAACCCCCCAACCCCCTTCCCTAAGAGGGAAGGGGGAGCAAGACACTCTGACTCCCCCTTCCCTCTTAGGGAAGGGGGTTGGGGGGTGGGTCTTGCCTCAGCCCACAGAAACTCCACATTCCCCTCCGCGACCGACGGGTGATGCGCTTCGAGAGCTTCGTAGTCCGCCATGCGCTTCGCGAAGAGCGCATTGACAAAGTTCAGCACGCTCGGCTGCGAGCGGAAGTTTCGAGTCAGTCCGAGCTGGCCTTCCGGTGGGATGGACTCGCGGAGCTTTTGGAAGAGGCTCACTTCCGCTCCGCGAAAGCGATAGATGGATTGCTTGTGGTCGCCGACCGCGAACAGCGCTCCTCCTTCCACGCCTGGCCCGCACAGAAGGTGAACCAGTTCCATCTGGACTGGATCAGTGTCTTGAAGTTCATCGAGAAGCAAGAAGCGGAATCGCGCTCGCACCACGTCTCGCACTTCGGCGTTGTCGCGAAGTAAGTCGCGAGCAAGCACGAGCAAGTCCTGGAAGTCAAGCGCGGAAGCCCGGCGCTTGCGACGCAGATACTCATCATCCGCGGCACACGCGACACGCAGGAACAGTTGCCCCACACGCGCTGACTCTTCCACTCCCTTCGTTTCCATCGCGAACAGATCAAATCGCTTCGGCAGATCGGCTCGGAAATCCTCGAAGGCTTCCTTCACCGCTTCGTAGATGTTCGCATCCGGCCAGTCCTTCTTTCCACTGCGCCCGACCTTCGCCAACTCCGTGAGTTCTTCCACCGCGGCAGGTAAGTTCTTCGCTTCGTGCAATCGCGGAACTTCGGTCAGCAACCGGGCAACGTTCTTCATCACTTCCGCGTTGGGCGAAGTCACACGCTCCAACAGGGCGAGACAACCCGCGATCTTCGGCGAGGCAGAGCAGAGATACCCAACCCATCGCGGAAGCAACTCCGCCCGCTTCGAGCCGAGCCACTCAGTCGCGATTTCAGATGGCGAACGCGCCAACCACGCTTCCCAACCAGCACGATCCACATTCAACAGAAGCGAGTCGATGGCTTCAACCACTGCCGGGTAGCCGAAGAGCACAATCAGTTCGCGCAGTGCTTCTTCCGCCGGGGCGGTTTCGTGACTGGAGAGCAGCCCGTGAAGGCTCGCGGTGATCGCTTCGGTGCGGATGTTGGCCGAAAGTACCTCATCGAGTTGCTCGAACGCCGGATCAACACCCGCTTGCACCGCGAACTGCTTCAAGAGCGACGCGCAGAAGCCGTGAATGGTGCTGATCGGTGCCGTTTCGAGATCGCGAAGATGTTGTTGCCAGGCGGGGTTGGTCGCGGCTCGTTCTTCGAGCTTTGCGCGAATGCGTCCGCGCATTTCTCGTGCCGCGCGTTCGGTGAACGTGATGGTGACGACTTGCGGCACGCTTGCAGCGTCCGTTTCCAGATGCGAGAGGTAGCGCGCGGTGAGGACGTGAGTCTTCCCGCATCCGGCCCCGGATGCGAGAACCACCGACGACCCGCGACGCTCCACTGCTTCTCGTTGCTGAGGCGTTAGCTCGGTTGACATGCGAGAAAGAGTAACCGAGGGAACGGGGCTGAACCAAGGTCAGCCGCAAAGTAGCCCGCCGCTCCGCGGCGGTTCTTTTATCCGCGGTGGAGCGGCGGGCTACTTTGAGCATCCGCTCGGACTTGTACACCTTACCACTCTCGCCTACACTTTCTGTAGCTGCACCCGTAGCTCAACTGGATAGAGCATTCGCCTTCGGAGCGAAGGGTTGGGGGTTCAAATCCCTCCGGGTGTACTCAACTTCTCGTAACCAGCCCTCCGGGAGGGTGATTTATGAGCATCGTGCTAACTTCCCGAAGCGGAGCGGACAGCAAACTACATCTCGAAATTCCGGTCGATAAACCAAATGCCGAATTCACGGTGGAAGTCGTGGTACGCCCGAAGCCGCAGACCGGCAAAGGATGGCCACCGGGCTACTTTGCTTTGTTCGGCTCCATTGATGACGAAACATTTACGGTTCACCCACAACCACCGATGCCACCACCTGTGGACATCGAATGATTTATCTCCTCGACTCGACCGTCTGGGTCGCAATTCTTCGGAACAAGCACCCAGAGGTCGCGGTGCGCTATGGTGCGACCGATCCGGCTGAAATTCGAATCTGTTCGGTGGTCGTCGCCGAACTGCGTCATGGTTGTCTGAAAAGCGCGAAGCCGACCGTGAACCGAGCCATTCTTGACGCCCTGCTTGCTCCCGTCGTGAGTCTTCCTTTCGACGACATAGCCGCCGATCATTTCTCAGCACTCCGCCATCATCTCGAGTCCATCGGCCAAATGATCGGGCCTTATGATGCACAAATTGCTGCCATCGCCTTGGCGAACGGATGCACACTCGTGACGCACAATGTCTCCGAATTCAGTCGTGTTCCCGGCCTTGTGGTGGAGGATTGGCAGAATCCATAAACCGAGGTCTACCAGAAGGGTGACCTCGAGCATCTCGTCGGGCGATAACCCGACACTTCCAAGTTCCAACCGTTCGGATGCACTTCGCGGCAGTTGCAATTCTTCCACTTGTGCGGTTCGTGCGGACGCATCGAGCAACAGGCGCATTCCGCGTGCATGGCCGGAGTTGGCCCATCGCGTAAGATACCTTCATCATTCCATTCTTCATCGCGTCGCGCTTAACCATGAGTTCCGCCGCTTCCTCTGTTTCCACCGTGCGCCATCCCAAAGGACCAATCGAACCAGCACGCGCCCCCGACGCCGGGGCGTTTCTGAAAGCGGTGTTCGATTCCAGCGTCGGCGCGAAGATTCTCGTCGCGCTCACCGGCTTGGGGCTGGTGGTGTTCACGATCTTCCACATGATCGGCAACCTGAAGATGTTTGCCGGCCCGGACTCCGTCAATGCTTACGCCCACTTCCTCAAACACGATCTCGGAGCGCTACTCTGGATTGCTCGAGCCGGGTTGCTCGCGATCTTCGTGTTGCACATCATCCTGGCGATTCGCTTGAAACTGCGATCAGTTGCCGCGCGCCCGGAGCCGTATCAGTATCCCGGTCGCGTGCAATCCACGATCTCCAGCCGCACGATGATCTGGACCGGAATCGTCGTCGGGCTGTTCGTGATCTATCACCTCGCGCACTTCACCTTTGGTTGGATGCATGGCGTGGAAGTGGCGCCCGGTTACGAGATGAATTACCTGGAACTGAAGGACGCGAAGGGCCGACACGATGTTTACAGCATGGTGGTCGCGGGCTTCACCAGTCCGTTCATCGCGATCCTGTACATCGTCGCGCAGGTTGTGTTGTTCGTTCACCTGCTGCACGGCATTCAGAGCGCGTTCCAGACACTCGGACTGAAGAACAACCGCTTCGCGTCTGCGATCAAGCTTCTGGGCTTCGCGGTCGCGTTCACGATCCTCGCGGGGAACCTGTTCATCGTCTTCGCCGTGTGGGTGGGTTTGGTCAAGTAGGCCCGCCTTGCCGAGGCGGGCTGTTTTCGTGTGCCGCTCGGCAAGCGGCACCTCCTTTCAGGCTTCCCCATGAATCTCGATTCCAGAGTGCCGGGTGGTCAGCTTGCGGAGAAGTGGTCGCGGTTCCAGAAGGAACAGCGGCTCATCAACCCGGCGAACAAGTCGAAGTACACCATCATCGTGGTCGGCACCGGCTTGGCGGGCGCGAGCGCTGCCGCGAGTCTTGCCGAACTCGGTTACAAGGTGCTCTGCTA
>JAKEEV010000339.1 GCA_022616395.1 Planctomycetia bacterium
CGCGGATCGCGGCCGAGACATCGAGTGGTCCAGCGGTGGGCTTGCTCGGTTTGCTTAACGCCAAGAGTTGCCGGGTCACTCCCGCGGCGGTGTGCGCGGTGAGCGTCGATGAGGCCAGCGGTTGGTCGGTGTATCTGGTGTGGCTGCGTGCGTGTTGGCAGGGTCGAGTCGTGGAGGTCTTGGCGGAGTTGGACACTTGGCAAGAGCGTCTGGGGGAACCGCCAGCGGAGGACGATGACTCAGGGGAGTCGAGTCGCGATCCGCGTCGTGTGGTGTACCAGGCGCGGACTTGCTTACGAAACAATCAGCAGCGGATGGCGTATCCACGATACCACCGAGAGGGGTTGCCGACGACGAGCAGTTTGGTGGAGTCGTTGGTGGGCGAAGTGAATGCGCGTGTGAAGAGCAAGCAGAAGTATTGGACCCGTTTGGATGGTTGCGAATCGATCCTGCAGTTGCGGGCCGCCGTCTTGAGCCAGGACGACCGACTCAGCCGCTTCTTCGCACAACGACCCGGTTGCCCCTTCCGCAAACGGCAACGAGTCAACAGCCAAGCGGAATCACTCGCTGCCCAAACCGCGGCGTGGCCTTCTGTCGAAGGGATACCGGCAACTGAGGCTGTCAAGTTGACCGCGTTCGGAGAGAATACCCTTCCCTTCCGTCTGTTGGAGGTGAGTTGTGCCTCACTTTGGCGTACACGTATCGACCTCGCGCGGGCTGGCGAGCGCGATCACGGAAGCCGTCGGGCTTGGTTGTGACACGCTGCAACTGTTCACCAAGAACGCGAGCCACTGGCAAGCCAATCCACTGAGCGAAGACGAGATCGCGAGCTTCCGGCGCGCTGCTTCCTCCTCCGACTTGGTACATCTGACCGCGCACGATTCGTATCTGATCAATCTCGCCTCTCCTGATGACGAGAAGTACGAAAAATCCGTCGCCGCGTTCGTGAACGAGATGGAACGCGCGGAAGCACTGGGCCTGAGCTATCTCGTAACGCATCCCGGTTCGCACATGGACGCCGGTGAAGAAGCCGGAATCGCGCGCGTGATCGCGGGGTACGAGGAAGTGCATGCCCGCTGTCGGGGCTTCAAGGTGCGTGTGCTCATCGAGACCACCGCGGGGCAGGGAAGTTCGCTCGGTTATCGGTTCGAGCACCTCGCGGGCATTTTGACGCGCGCGAACTGCACGGATTGCATGGATGCGTGTTTCGATACCTGTCACGTGTTCGCGGCCGGGTATCCGCTGGCTTCCCAGGTGGACTACGCGACTACGTTTCAGCGATTCGACGAGTTGATCGGGCTATCTCGTCTGAAGCTCTTTCACGTCAACGACAGCGCCATGCCTCTTGCCAGCCGCGTTGACCGACACGCAAGCATCGGCCGCGGAGAAATCGGGATTGATGCCTTTCGTCGGCTCGTCACTGATCCGCGATTCCTCGACCGCCCCATGATTCTCGAAACTCCGAAGGAAGACGATGAGGGGAACGCGATGGACGCGGTGAACCTGGGCATCCTTCGCGGGTTCGCATCGGCCGGTTCATGATGAGAGACTTAACGGTGGGTTCGGAGAAATGTGAAGAACCGTGTCAAGCCCAATTTCCCTCCGCGCCGATGAATGGGGTGCGAAAGTTGCAAACGCGACAATCGCGAGGACTCGAACGCTCGCCCGGTCCCCAGCCCGGCGGGCGAACGATTCGGTCGGTGGGCAGAAGCTCCGGCGGGTTGCGATCCGGCAGCCCCCTGTTGCTGTGCATCCACCTGCGGAAGCCGTGTCCGGTCGATCAGGCGGACGACCCCCGACGCCGCACCGGTCCCGGACCTTCCCACCGCCAACCGACCGGCTCCGGCGCGTTGATTCTCACCAGGACGCGGCGTCGGGCATGATGCCCGTTGCCAGCGATCCGCTGTCCCAACACCCGCCGGAGTCGGTCGGCTTCCTTCCCTTCTCTTGACCAATCCCAGAACGAACATATCCAGCAAAGTAATCAGCATTGGCTGGAGGCGTTCTTCCTTCACAGATCACGGCACCCAGCGAATGCGTACTCCCTTGGGAACACATCATGAGCACCATCCGCGCAATCAAAGCACGCGAAATCCTCGACAGTCGCGGTAATCCCACCGTGGAAGCGGAAGTGGTTCTGCAATGCGGCACAATCGGCCGGGCCGCGGTGCCGAGTGGAGCCAGCACAGGCGCGCACGAAGCCGTGGAACTGCGCGACGGAGACAAGAAGCGCTATCTGGGCAAGGGAACGCTCGGCGCTGTGAGGAACATTCTCGATGCCATCGCCCCGGCCGTGACCGGCATGAACGTCTTCGATCAAGTCGGCATTGATCGCAAGATGCTTCAACTCGACGGCACGCCGAATAAGGGCCGACTCGGCGCGAACGCAATTCTTGCCGTGTCGTTGGCTGCCGCGCAAGCTGCTGCTCATGCTCAGGGTCAACCGCTGTATCGCTATGTCGGTGGAACGAACGCACACGTTCTGCCAGTGCCGCTCATGAACGTACTCAATGGCGGCAAGCACGCGGATAGCACGGTGGACTTCCAGGAGTTCATGATTGTGCCTGTTGGTGCGCCGAGCTTTCGCGAAGCGCTCCGCATGGGTTCAGAAGTGTTCCACAACTTGAAGAAAGTGCTTCACGACAAGGGACTGAACACCGCGGTGGGCGATGAAGGCGGTTTCGCTCCGAACATTCCCTCCGCGGACGATGCACTTGCCACACTTTCGCAAGCGATAGAGAAAGCCGGCTACAAGCTCGGCGAACAGATCGCGTTCGCGCTCGACCCGGCCTGCACGGAACTCTTCGACGAAGCGAAGAAGAAGGGCAAAGCCGGCTACTGCTTCTTCAAGAGCGCTCCAGACAAGATCATTTCAAGCGACGAGATGATCGACTTCTGGGTGAAGCTCTGCGACAAGTACCCGATTCGCTCCCTCGAAGATGGACTTGCGGAAGACGACTGGGCCGGGTGGAAGAAACTCACGGCCAAGCTCGGAAGCAAGGTGCAGCTCGTTGGGGATGATCTGTTTGTCACGAACACCGAGCGACTCAAACGCGGAATCGCGGAGGGCTGCGCCAACAGCATTTTGGTGAAGGTGAATCAGATAGGCACGCTGACTGAAACGCTCGATGCAGTGGAGACCGCCAAGCGGAACAAGTTCACATCGATCATGAGCCACCGCAGTGGAGAAACGGAAGACGTGGCAATTGCCGACCTCGCGGTGGCAACCAACTGCGGGCAGATCAAAACCGGTTCCGCGAGCCGCACGGATCGCATCGCGAAGTACAACCAATTGCTGCGCATCGAGGAACAGCTCGGTTCGGCCGCCGTCTATGGATGGGAGATGCGCAAGTAGCAGGCGAACCCCGCCCGCAAGGGCGGTGGGTGTTGCTTGCCGGCAGCGCACCCACCGCCCTTGCGGGCGGGGTTCGCCAAGAGATCAGTCATGCCTACCTTCCTGAGCGACCCGCCGCAGTTCGTTTACATCATTCTCGGCCTTACATTGGTCGTGACGGCGGCAATCGCGGCCCAGAAGCAGGATCGCAAGGCAATCCTGCCGTTCGTCGCGGCGTTTGGGCTGATGCTGCTTGTGTTCCTCATCGACAAGTTCATTGAAAGCCCGCGTGAACAGTCCGTTCGGCGCGCGGAGATGATGGCAGCCGCCGCGGACGCCAAGAACCCCGATGCGTTCATCGAACACATCGCGGAGACATTCGAGTATCAGGGAGAGGGCGAGCCTCAGAAGGTGAAGCGCGAAGACCTCAAGAACTCGCACTTCTGGAGCATGTTGCGACAACTCAATGTCCGCGTGGTGGTGTGGGACTTCTCGCGTGACGATGTGAAGGTGATAGACGACAACACAGTCGAGATCGGCTTCATGGCGAAGGGCGAAGCGCAAGGCAAGCCATTCCCGCTTTACATCCGAGCAACGTTCACCAAGCAGAGCACTGGCGAGTTCAAGCTGACCAAGTTCCGCACCTTCGACCCCGCCAACCACGACAAACCGGTCCAGATTCCACAGTTCCCGTGAACTGAAAGTAACCCATGATCCCGGAACGCGCTCTACGGTGGTTGTAGTATCCCGCCAGTGTGATTGGGAGGATCGAAAGTGAGTCTCCTTGATGACTTCTTCAACAAGTCGAGAGTCGACGTTGAGTGGTCCTTCCCATGTAAGCAGGGACGAATCCACCTCCGTTTTGTTGTTGATGGCAGGAGCGCACAGGCACGGCTCGAAGTCGAGGATTGGGAAGAAGCGCTTGACATTAGGGGCCCCGCTGCGTTCCCTCTGATCACAAACGAAGTCCAGATCGTCATCAAAACTGATCGGCAAATCAGCGCGCGTTTCACGGGAGCAGAGTGTGCCGAAGTGCTCCAGGGGAAATGGCCCTGTGACGATACATTCGACTCACTGCTTCGTCGGGTGACAGAACGCAGTCGTTACCCACTCCCAAAATCCGAGATTCCCGGTGGGGGAGGAAAATCGATGACCGCGCAAGGACAGACCAAGAAGCCAGGATCACACAGTTCAGACCGCCACAGCTAACGCGTTTCACGTTTGGGTTGCGAGCAATCGAGCCGCGACCGCAAGGGAGCGATGTCTTTCTCTGTGGAGCGCGGGCATCTTGCCCGCTCTTGAAGAAGCGGCCGGGACGGCCGCGGTCCATAACAGCATGGACCGCGGGCATCTTGCCCGC
>JAKEEV010000340.1 GCA_022616395.1 Planctomycetia bacterium
CACTCACACTATTTGAGCATTCCCACTTTCTTGGCGAACGGGAACAGTCCGCCGGCTTCGAGGATGGGTGCGACTTCGCCCAGAGGCAGAAGCGTGAAGCTTTCGCCGCTGGTGATGTTGGTGAGTGTCCCGGCGGTCACGTCGATGGCGAGTTTGTCCCCTGTGCAGATTCGATCAATGAGACGATCCTTGCTTTCGAGCGGGATCAGGTAACCACCATTGACCGCGTTGCGGTAGAAGATGCGGGCGTAGAACTCGGCGACCACCGCGACCACGCCCGCGGCGGCCAGCGCGATCGGGGCGTGTTCGCGGCTGGAGCCGCAACCAAAGTTCTTGCCTGCCACGATTATCGTGTAAGGAGAGATGAACTCATCTCCGCCCGGCGCATGGAACGGGACACGCCCTTTGGGCAGGCCGGCCGCGTCGTCTGGCACACCGACCAGCGCGTACTTGCCGAACATCTTGTATTCCGCGGGAATGGCCGGGTTGTAGGTCAGATATTGCGCCGGGATGATCTGATCGGTGTCGATGTTATCTCCCAGGATATACGCAGCGCCTTCGATCCAAGTTTGCATGATGTTTCCCCCCTCTCCGCCTGTCTTGATAAAATACAACGGAGGTGAACCCGCCAGTTGTTTGCCCATCGCGCCGGGCGGGTCTGTTTCATCTTAGTAGTTTTCCGGGTGAAGCCTCGCCGGGTTGGTATCTGGTTCCCAGGTAACTCAGTCACCGCCCAAATACAGCCCCCATCCTTCACTGGAAACTTCTTACGCCCGCGGGTCGGGGGTCGTTAACCCCGCTACAGGGCTTCCGTTCCGCAAAATGCATGCTAAAGTTTTCTGTAGCGAATGGTTGATCTGGCGACTGCCGATTGTCGTACTTCGCCCGTCGCGATAACGTCCGGCGGTGGTCGCCAGCAGGAGCCTTCCGCAGATGCGCGCTCGACTTACTCTCGAAGGCGGCGACTGCCTCCCGCCGATCATTGATCTCTCCCCCACCGGGCAGCCGGTTACGCTTGGTCGTAGCCGCGACAACTCCATTGTGTTGCGTGACGAGTTAGCCAGTCGGTTGCACGCGAAGGTGTACTTCGAGGACGGACGATGGCATCTGCGCGACTTCGGTCTCAACGGCACTCGCGTGGATGGGATTCGGGTCAACGGGTCGGTTGAACTTTCTGATGGTCAGCGCGTGAAGATCGGTGAAGTCGTGCTTCGCTTCATCGCCGAGCCGAAAGCGCCTGCTCGACCGGTGAAGGATGCCCCCGTCACCATGCCGGCGACCTCTCGCCCGATGGCGACCGAAAACGCCCACAGCAACACCAAGGTTCACGAGCTTCCGCTTGATCGGGTCGTGCCGGGCGATCCCGCCGCTGAACAGGCCGCGCGCCAACTGCGAGTGGATGAACTGACAGCTCTTTGCAAGTTCATGACTGGTGCGGTCGAGGCCAAGACCGCTCACGACCTCGTTACGCTCGGGCTGCGATCCATCCTCAACCAAACCGCGGCGAAACTCGCGGGCTATCTGAGTCTCGATCCCGAAGATACCGGGCCGAAGATCGTGATGCCCGAATCGGCCGCGATTGATATTCCGCTCAGCCGCCGACTCACGGCTCAAGCGCAGAAGCACGGCAAGACTGTCTGGCTGTTCCCCGATCTGAGCGCTTCTCATCCGCCGACGGATTCGCTCTCCGCGTTCGCCGATGCGATCTGCATTCCGCTGAAGGCATCCGGCGAGCCATTCGCAACGCTTCACGTGTATCGTTCGGGCCGGGCGTTCTCCGAACGCGACTTGCGGTTCATCGAAGCGGTCGCGGGGTTCCTCGCTCACGGGCTGGAAATCCTCCGCACTCGGCGATCACACGAAGCGGAAATCTCTCGACTGCGCATTCACACACCGGCCGCCGACGACATCATCGGAGGAAGTAACTCCATCATTCACTTGCGGCAGCAGATCTTGAAGGCGGCCCCTCAGCCGTTCACGGTGCTCGTGCAGGGCGAAAGCGGTTCGGGCAAGGAGCTGGTGGCGCTTGCTCTTCACCGCAACAGTCGCCGATCGGATGGGCCGCTGGTTGTGGTGAACTGTGCCGCCATCGCTCCGACACTTCTGGAAGCGGAACTCTTCGGCTACAAGAAGGGCGCTTTCAGTGGAGCTGATCGCGACCACCCGGGTCTGTTCCAGCAAGCGGATGATGGCACGCTGTTCCTCGATGAAGTTGGGGAACTGTCGGCGGATTGCCAGGCGAAGTTGCTTCGGGTGATTGAAGGCAAGGCGTTCCGCCCGGTCGGTGCAACTCAGGACATCAAGGTGGATGTTCGGATCGTGGCCGCGACTCACCGCGACCTGGAGAAGGAAGTGAAGGCCAGTCGGTTCCGCCAAGACCTCTTCTTCCGGCTGAAGATCATCCAGATTCGCGTTCCGCCGTTGCGGGAACATCCAGAAGACATTCCCGAACTGGCGTCGTTTTTCCTGGCGAAGGTATCGGGCGAATGTCGGCGGAACTTCAAAGTAACACCGGCGGCGATGAGGAAACTTCAGGCGTACAACTGGCCGGGCAACGTGCGCCAACTACGGGCGGCAATCGAGAGCGCCGCGGTGATGAGCGAGGGGGATACGATTGACGCGGACGCCATTCCGCTGACAGGAGGAACGGAAATCCTCTCAGCCCCGACGAGTTCATCGGCCGACATTCCGCCGAGCCTGAACATGATCGAGGTCGAGGAGTGGGCGATTCGCCGCGCGTTGCGTCAGACGGGAGGAAACGTCAGCCACGCGGCGAAGTTGCTCAACATCAGCCGCGACACGTTGCACACCAAGCTGAAGAAGTTGGAGGAGAAGGGAATCGACCGCAACGCGATCCTCGCCGGAGCAAATGCTCCGGCCGGCACACCCGAAACCGTCGTCGCGGAGTGACCGCACACAACTCAATCGCAGTCACGACAACCGGGGCGTTATCGCCCCGGTTTGTCGTTGGAGTCCCGCCTTT
The DNA here is from genome assembly GCA_022616395.1 of Planctomycetia bacterium. GTDB lineage: Bacteria > Planctomycetota > Planctomycetia > Gemmatales > Gemmataceae > Gemmata. The sequence continues at coordinate 2,984 of JAKEEV010000340.1, forward strand.
AGGCGGTTCTTGAAGACTGGCTAAAGCCGGAACTTCAACTCCGCGAGTGGCGTCAATTCTGCTTGGGTTCTTGTGCGGAGAACTGACCGGTGTAGCCCTTCTGCGGCGTTCCGTGAACTTCTTCAAAGATCAACTGGCAGACCTTCATTCCAGGCACCAGTTTCACGGGGATTGTTCCGAGGTGGAAGATTTCCAAGCGAATCGGACGTGCTGGAGCGTTGGGAACATCTCGGTTGAAACCAAAACCCGCGTGAATTGTTGGCGCTGTGATGTGAACTCCAACACCCAACCGCGCAAGACTACTTTTCCCTTCAACGCGGGCAGCGATTCGTGATTGCTCTGGCAGTTTCACCCGTTCAAGTGTCCATCCCAAGAGGAACTGACCAGGTTTGAGGCGGTTACCTTCCGCGCCGATCACGAACGTTTCGGAAAGTTGCTCCTCGACTGCTTGAAAATCAAATGTGGGGTCATTCGGATCGAAGCACAGATCCAACCCTTTGGGCATCTCTTTCCATCGTGTGAACTCGTTGCCCAAACGGAGGTCGAGTGACGTGGAAGACCATAACCCGGCCTGAGGTCGCGGGTCGGGATCGATGACAATTGCTCCGCGTTCAAGCGCGGCGTGAATCTCCCGATCCGCGAGAATCATGCGCTGGCCCTTCTGGGTTTCTCGACCACCTGTTCGGCGCGCACCCAAACTCGGTTGTTACCGCGTTCGGATTCCTGGGGAAACTCGACGAGGAGCAAAGTTCCTTCGCGATCAATCAAGCTCACGGGCAGATACCGATCCATCCCGCGCTGGCTGAGAAACCCTTGCTCGACCCGGATGAAGTCCGGGACGCCGTAAGCGTCCGAAACGACAGCCGTCTCCTCGGACGCGCGAAGCCCGCGAGTAACCTTATCGCACTTCAGAAGAATCATCGTCCACTCCCGCAGTCTTTTGACCCTTATCGGCACAGTTACTTTGTCACGCGGAGAAAATGTGGAGCGGAGTAAACGATCCGCGCCAGTTCAGGTGTTTGCTGAGGATAGTCGATATGTGGGCGCTTGTCCATTACAATTCCGTGCGGCTTGGGATGAGTGCTGAGGGTCTCATGAAAACCGGCGGTAAGCCAGCCGCACCCAGAAAACCAACATACACAAGCCAGCAACGAGCGACCCAATCTCGATCGCACACCACAGCGTGCGCTGGGAGTTGCGTTCCGGAGACGCCTACTTGCTTCTGAGTTGTCGGCTGACGGCGGGGCGATTGGAATGCGTGGCAGCTGCGCGCACATCAGGCGGGCAGTTCCTCTGAAGGATTGCGTGGCACATCATCGCGGTGCCCAGGTTCACATCCGGTTCGCCTTCGCCCAATGTGTAAGCGGCCCGACACTCATCCGCGCTGAGAGGCTCGCGTTCCTCGCTCCAGTCGCGGAAGGCCGCCCAGAGCCAGAAACGTGCGGGACGAGCGGGGGAATTGTTCGCGAAGCGCGCGAAATCCGCAGCGCTCTCTGGGGTGATAACCCCGGCGGCGAACCATGCTGGCGGGAACAGGAGAGACATCGTTCCAGTTCACCCGATGGGCGATTCGCGGCCAATCAGAGCCGCGACCGTCAGGGAGCGCGGAAGTAAGATCGCTCCCTGACGGTCGCGGCTCTGAAAACTACCCAACGTGTGATTCGCGGCCGGAGAGCGGATAGGCTTCCATCATGCCGTAAGTGGTATCGGCCATGCCCAGCGCGCGATACGTGGCTTGCGCGCGTGTGTTGTCGCGCTCGAAGTACAACCGAAGGCCGATCACGGTTGGGTCGGCCGCGGCTTGTTGTTCGATGGCTCGATAAAGCGCGCGAAACACACCGGCGCGTCGGGCGTCTTCCCGCACGTAGACACTCTGGACCCACCAGAACCAGCCGTTGCGCCAGTCGCTCCACTCGAAGGTAATCATCATCTGCCCGACGACTTCCCCGGCCTCGTTTTCGGCGACAGTGTAGAATCCGCGTGCTGGATCAGTAAAGACCGCTCGCACTCCGGCCGTGAGTACCGCAGGATCGAGCCGCTTGTGTTCCGTCTCCCAGGCGATTGCGGTGTTGAATGCCACAAGGATCGCTTCGTCGGCGGGCGTCGCCCGGCGAATGGTAAGAGTCATGGTCGTTGGTCTCGGTATTCGTTCGGTTTCGTGTTTCTGGAACGCTTTCCCTTTGGGCATGGTACGCTAAGACAAGCACAGCACCAGGAGCGTCACCATGAACTTGCGCGAGTACATTCGCGACGTGCCAGATTTTCCCAAACCGGGCGTCCTGTTCAAGGACATCACTCCCCTGTTGACCAACCCGGACGCATTTGCCTTCGCGGTGGCGGAGTTGTCCGGCCATTACCTGACGAGCGGGGTGGATGCCATCGCGGCTGCCGAGGCGCGTGGATTTTTGTTTGCCGCTCCGATGGCTCTGCAACTGCGCAAACCTCTGATCCCGCTGCGCAAGCCGGGGAAATTGCCTTACACAACACACAGTTTCAAGTACGATCTGGAGTATGGTTCGGCGGAGTTGCACGTTCACACCGATGCGATTCCAGCCGGCTCGCGTGTGCTGCTGGTCGATGACGTACTGGCAACCGGAGGCACGATGGCGGCCGCATGCCGACTGGTGGAGCATGCCGGTGGCATTGTTGTCGGGTGCGCGTTTTTGATGGAGCTGGCGTTCCTCAACGGTCGCGCCCAGCTTGTCGGCCGCGAAGTCTTCAGCCTCATCACCTACACATGAGATTTGAGATTGTCGATTTTTGATTGATGATTGGAAGAGTTGAGTCGGTGAGATAATTCCCAACAGTGAAAATCGCTGATGTTCAATCAGCGATCGAAAACTGAAAATCGAAAATCGAACCCCACAGAGAACTCGGATGGCAACGGTAAGCTGCCCGTCGTGCGGTCGGGCGCTGGAAGTGGAGGACGAATATCGCGACTGGACAGTGCGCTGCCCGCACTGCGAGCATGAGTTCGTTCCGTCCGAGGTGGCGCCCGCGGAACTGGAGATGGAAGATGAGCCAGCTCCTCGTCGGCGACGCAGACGGCGCTACGATGATGACGAAGATTACGAAGAGGACCGCCCGCGTCGACGACGGAGGCGCTACGCCGATGACGATTACGACGATGAACGCGACACGCGTGACGAAGCAGCGACGATGGTCTCGGCTCCTGCGATGTGGCTGGAAATCTGCGGATGGGGCGGCGCCGTGCTCACGGTGGGGATCTGTCTCATCTTGTTAGCGATCGGCGCTGAGCGAATGAACAACCCGCCACGCAACAACGCCAACGGCGACCCAGCCGAGTTCTTCTTGTTCCTGAGTTGCTGTATTGGTGTGCTGGGCTTGCCCTACTCAGTCGCGATGGCAATCGGCGCTCGAAAGATGCGCAATCTCACCGGTCGCGGCTGGGCAATGACCTCCGCGATTCTGGGAGTTGCCTCCATCGCCCTGTTCGGCCTCTTGGGCATCATCCAGACGGCAATCGGAATCTGGGCTTTGGTCGTCCTCAATAACCCGATCGTGTCCCAAGCTTTCAGCGA
>JAKEEV010000341.1 GCA_022616395.1 Planctomycetia bacterium
GCCCCCTCATGCTCTTGCTTGGCTGCCCGCTCGAACCACTTGCGGGCTTTCTTGTAATCCTGCGGCACGCCCCGGCCGTCGTAATACATAAACCCAAGGTTGGTTTCGGCCGTGGGAATCCCTTGATCGGCGGCCGCGCGGTACCACTCCACCGCGGCCTTGTTGTCCTGGGCAACTCCGCGTCCGTACTCGTAGAGCAGCCCAAGGTTCACCTGGGCATCTCCGTATCCCTGAGCGGCGGCCTTCTCGTACCACTCGCGGGCGGTGTGGTAGTTCTGCGGAACGCCTTCCCCGTTCTCGTAGAGAATTCCCAACCAGTACTGGCCGAATGAATCTCCTTGTGCGGCGGCCTTCTCGAACCACTCGCGGGCCTTGAGGTAGTCTTTCGGGACTCCCTCGCCGGAGTGGTGCAGATACCCAAGCATGGTTTGCGAGCTGGCGTATCCCTGTGCGGCGGCCTTCTCGAGCCACTGGCGCGCCTTGGCGAAGTCTTGGGACACCCCGCGACCGTTGTAGTACATATCCGCGAGTCGGTCTTGTGCGCCCGCGTGCCCCTGGGCGGCGGCCTTCTGGTACCACTGGTAGGCTTGCATGTCGTCTTGCGGTACGCCCTGACCCTGGGAGTACGCTTCCCCGCGCTGGTAGTCGGCCTCGACCTGAGCCTGGAACTCGGTCCGAACCGGCTCCGGCGGTGCCGCGAGGGCCGCGACCTTCGGAGCGGGCGGTGCCGCAGCGGGCTTCGGATCCGGTGCAATACGCAGGTAGTCGCCCAGCGCGTCGGCGAAGTCTTTCGCGGAAGCGTAGCGGCTGCCGGGAACCTTCTCCAGCGCCTTCAGGCAGAGTGCATCCAACCGAGGGTCGAGATCAGGGCGAACGGCAGACGGCGGTCGCGGCGCTTCTCCGCACACCATGAACCCCAGAGCGAACACGTTCCCGTCGGGGCTAGTAAATGGAAGGGCACCACTGAGCAGTTGAAACAGAATCACGCCCAGGCTGTAGAGGTCCGAGAGCGGGCCGACCGGGTTGCGCGGGTCAGGTCGCCACTGCTCTGGAGCCATGTAGAGCGGCGTTCCCTTCACCAGCGGCGAACCGCCGACCGAAACGGTCATCGTGGAGTCGGTCAACTTCGCCAGGCCGAAATCCGTAATCAGCACGCGCTCTTCGGTTTCGTCGTAGAGAATGTTGGCCGGTTTCATGTCTCGGTGAATGATGCCCTTGCGATGAGCGGCGGAGAGAGCCAACGCGACGTTGCGGACGATGTTCAGCGATTCCCGCACCGACAAGAGGGGCGGGCGCGCGATCCGGTCGGCGAGCGTGCCGCTTTCGATCAGCGGCATCACGATGTACGGGACATTCCCTTCCACCCCAACTTCGTAAATCTCGCAGATGAACTGATGCTTGACCTGAGCGGCGGCGCGGGCTTCGCGCAGGAACTCGTCTCGCAGTGCGGGAGCCAACTCTCCGGCGCGCGGCACCTTGATCGCGACTTCGCGGTGAAGGTCGGGGTCGTATGCTTTGAGTACCAGGCCAAACGTGCCCTGACCGAGTTGCGCGCGAATCTCGTACTTGCCGATTGTCTCGGGCGTGTTGGAAGGGCGCGGTGCCAATCGTTCCACATCGGCGGGCGACTGGTTTCGCGTATCATTCTCCGGCGACAGCGGAGTATCGCTGGGTTCGCTCATGGTTGTCGTGAATACCGGAAGATGCGCACCACAATACCCGATTCAGACGTGCAGGTGAACAGGCTGTGTGCCGGAGTTGGTGCCGGTGGAACAGTCGCGGTGGATGGGCGAGCCGCGTTAGCGGAGCTTGCGTTTCTCGAGGCGTTCGACCGACTTCGTCGCTCGCGTGTTGCCGTTGGCAGCGGCCTTGCGGAACCACGCAAGCGCGGTGTCGAGGTTCTTCTCCACTCCCCGGCCGTACTTGTAAAGTCGACCGAGGTTGCTCTGAGCGCTGGCGTGATTCTGCTCCGCCGCCTTCTCGTACCACTCGCGAGCCTTCACGTAATCTTGAGGCACGCCCTGACCGGCCGCGTAAAGACCGCCGAGGTTGAATTGAGCCGGCGCGTGCCCCTGTTCGGCGGCTTTCTCGTACCACTCTCGCGCCTTCGCGTAATCCTGTTCCACGCCCTCTCCACGCGCGTAAAGCACACCCAGATTGTTCTGCGCGTTGACGTTTCCCTGAGCCGCGGCCTTCTCGTACCACTCGCGAGCCTTCACAAAGTCTTGCGGCACTCCGCGACCAATCTCGTAGTCCCGACCACGCTGGAAATCGGCTTCCGCCTGAATTCGTGGGTCGGCGATGATCGGGAGCGTGAGCTGCACATCTGGTTCCGATGGTGTGGGCTTTTTCTCCAGAAGCTTCAACAACTCCGACTCCCACACGCGGGCATCTTCCGGTCGACGGTCGGGGTTGAAGGAAATGCTCGACACGATCAGTGCAATCAGGTCTTTGGGCACGCCGAGCTTGCCAAGTTCATCCGCCACGTCTGTACCGGGAGCCGTTTCGACATCGCATACCAACATCTGATAGGCCATGATGCCAAGCGAGTACACATCGTCTCGTGGGTGCGGCTTGCTGCCAAATAACTGTTCCGGAGGCGCGTACTGAGCTGTGCCCCTACCTCGCAGTGAAGTTGGGATGTGAGCGTGTTCCGCCGAGGCCAGCGCGTCGGCGACCGCGGTATCTACGACCGCTCCTCCAATCCCGAAGTCGGTGATGCGCGGAGTATCACCGGCCATCAGCACATTACCGGGCTTGAGATCGCGGTGAACGATGGGCGGATCGAGCTTGTGCAACTGAGCCAGCGCGCTTGAGATGGCGTGAAGTGTTTTCACCACTCGCTCGATTCGCCGGGGCACCGGCAGCAAGCGCCAGTCTTCCATGCTCTCAGCGAGCGTTCCTCCGGGAACGTACTCGTACATCAACCAGGGCGTCTCGCCCTCCAGATTGCATTCCAGAAGCGGAACGATGCTGGGATGTTTGCCGTGCTTCATCACTTGCACGATGACCGCCTTTTCGTGCGTGACGAGCCGGTTTCGGGCCGCGGGGTGCGTGCAGAACTTGACCGCCCGGCGCTTGTCCTTCCACTCGTGGCGCGCCAGCCACACTTCGCCGAACCCGCCTCCACCGAGTTGCCGTTCCAGAATCCAGCTTGAAAGCCCTGGAATCGTCTCGCCCGCCGAGAAGCGCGACACCGCCTCCGGCAATGGCAAATGCTCCAGCGCCCGAGTCAGCCGGGCCACATCTTCGGGGTTGGAGCCACTGCCGGGAGTTAGGTTTTGAGTTTCGCCCATGCGCGGTTACCTGGAGCGACGCCTTCAAGATAACCGAGCGAAACGGAATTGGAAACGGGTTGGCTCGATCAGAACAGCAGTTCTGCTCTGACGGGAAGACGGATCGTGCCGCTCACAACAATTCAAGCAGCCGCCGGTTGCGGGATCGGGCCGACCATGTAGACCAAAATGCCGAGGATGTGATCCACCTGCGGGAGCGTGTATTCCGTCAAGTCGATAGTGACCGTTGTTCCGCTCAGTTGCAGGAACTTCCAGGCTGTGCCCGTCGTCACGCAGCCGTAGATGGGATCGGCCAGGGCATTGTGTCGGCGATTAAATCGTTGGGCACCAACCATCCCCGCGATGCACTGGCCCAGACCATCGTTGATGTTCTCTTTCTTCGCCTCAAAGATCACCACCGCGGGCGGAGTGACGTAAGGCTGCTGTGGCGAACGCGAGATTAGAAAGTCGCAGTAACCGGTCAAGTTGGCGTCGGGGTCGGCGTCGAACTCAGCTCCGGAGTAGAGGCCAATCCGGGCGTGATACCGCCACCAGAGCGCGAAGAGCACCGGTGCGATCATTCCCTCACTGCGCGCCTTCTCGGTGTTGACGATGGCCGCCAGGCGGGAGGTCGCCGCCAGACTCTCAACTAAACCCGGTGGCGGCGCGACCGACACGACACCTTCAAAGAGATCTGTCACCGGTTCCGCCGTCAGTCCGAATGTCTCCAGTAATTCGGGATAGTGGAAGTCGCGAAACGCCATTGAGATTCCTCCGCTGATGCCGTCATTCTATCACGTCAGTCGGATTGCGTTCCGTTGCTGACGCTTCCGGCTCCGATTCTTCACACCAACTGGCAGCCCGGTTTGCGCCTGGCGAACTCCACGCGAACATCGGTTGTGTCAGCGCGCGGAGGTAACGAAAGAACCTTCAGCTTTCGCATGCGAGCCAGATATGGAATCACCGATTGAGACACGTTCGCCGCACCCGAAAGGCTCACCGCTTCCAGTTCGGGGAAACGAGTCAGCAGAAGCGTCACACCAGAGTCGGTGACTTGCGTCTCGGCAAGCGCGACCGCCTTCAGTCCGCGAAGGTGTGCCAGGTGCATTAACCCCGCATCCGTCACCCGCACGCAACCCGACAGATCGACCGCCTCCAATCCGGCCAGACCCGAAAGCGATCGGAGCTTGGCTAACTCCTCGTCTCCGGTCGTGTCGGGATTCAGCGCGATTCGGTACGCTTCGCCGGGCTTGGTAGTCACTTCGCCGGGCAGCTTCGCGCCGTTGAGCGACCAGGGCGCATCGGGTGATTCGGTCGAGCGCGAAAACCACAATCCGCGCAGCGGCACGAGCCACTTGGTTGCGGCAACCGGAGTTGCGGTCGGCTTCAGACCGTGCGAACCGCCTTCGAGAGCCGTGGGAGCGGGAGAGTCCTTCGGACCAGCCGCGCCAACCACCTTTCCCGAAGGGAAGGCAGAGCCAGAAGCCGGCTTGTCTTTCTCCCCCTTCCCTTCGGGCGTGGGAGGATTCAGTTTTGTTCCTTCCGCTTGTCGCACACGTTCGGGTTTCGTCGAAACCGGGTTCGTCGAACCCGCGATTGTCTTCGTCAGTTGCTGACACTTGCCGAGTCGCTCAGCCAGTTCGCTCGCGTCCTTCGGTCGGCCGGTCGGCTCGGTGTCCACGCAATCGCCGATCAGTTCGATGAACCCATCCGGCACTCCGCGTCGGCGCAGTTCGCGCTCGAATCGCGTACCGGGCGCTTCAGTGAGCTTGCCGGTGAGCATCTGGAAGGCGATGACGCCCAGCGCGTGAACGTCGTCGCGCGGATCGGGCGCGTTTCCGCGTGCTTGCTGCGGGCTGGCATAGAGCGGCGTGTACGATCCACGCATGGATGTCTCCAGCCAGCCGGTCACCAGCGATAGCCCCGGCGCCTGGGTCCGCAGATAGTCCACCGCAACCCCACCGATGCCGAAGTCGGTGATTTTGAGCGCGGAACTCGGAACGCGGAGCGCGGAACTCAAAACCGAAGAAGTCTCCCCACCGTCTGCCTTCGGTTCCGCGTTCCGCGTTCCGAGTTCCGCGCTCAACAGAATGTTCGCCGGTTTCAGATCGCGATGCACGATGGGTGGGTTCAGTCGGTGGAAGGTACCGACAGCAGAGGCGAGTTGCAGCAATGAGCCGATGGCGAGGGCGGATCTATTGGGATTCGGGAGTGACTGCCACTTGAGGATGAGATCCGTGAGGTTTCCGCCGCCGACGAACTCGTACATGAGCCAGGGCGTTTCGCCGTCGAGGACCGCGTCGAGTAGCGGAACAACGTTCGGGTGGCTTCCCTGAGCCATCACGCGAGCGATCACGCGCCCTTCGTGAGAGGTGAGCTTGGCTCGCACTTTTTCGTCGGTGCAGAACTTCACCGCGCGTGGATGGGGAATGAACGTGTGGCGCGATAGCCACACTTCGCCGAACCCGCCCGCTCCGAGCAACTCCTCGAGTTTCCAGCCGGGTCGGCCGGGAAGGTCCGCGCCGGGCCGGAAGTGAGGGACGCGCGCGGGGAGCATCTTCGCGAGGTCTTCGGGCGAATCGACCGCGAAATCCGGCGGAACGGTTTTGCCGCTCGGATCCTCGGCGCGCTTGAGCGATTGCCGAACCACACCGGGCATTTGCGTCAGATAGAGTTCCAGGGCCAGTTGCTCGTCGGGCTTGGCGTCGTGGGCGACTTGCCGGGCGACTTCCTCGGCGGTCTTCTTGGCCAGTTCCGAATTGGCCACGGCGATCTGGGCCAGTTCGTCGCGCAGCGCGCGGTCTCGCTTGCGTTCGCGGAACAGCCGGTACGCTTCCCCCGCGATGTCGAACAAATACGATCCGCCGGGCACCATCTCGCAGAGTCCGCGAATGCCCTTGTTCTTGACCGCCAGCGCCACGCACTCAAACAGCGCGAACATGCGATACTCCTCAAAGGCGAACCGCGAATCACCAGACACGCGGCGCGGTCGGCTGACCTATTTTTGCCCACTTTTCCCCTGTTTTATCGCGCCAGGAGTCGGATCACACACAAGGGTTTGACCCCGGCAGAAAGGCGAGTTAAATTAGGGTAACTCGCCTAAGACAAAAAGTCCCGTTCGACCGGCTGCCGCGATCCCCCATCGTGTGGTGGCACCCGACCCGTCTGTCGGGGCAAGGTTGTTATGCCTCGCTCACGTCTGGCTCCCCGCCGCGGGCTGAGTCCGCTTGGCTGGCTATTGAGCTTCGCGCTGTTGTTGTTGCCCACGTGTTTACTCAGCGCGTTAGCGTATCGCACGCAATTGGTCTCGCTGGCAAGCGGAGCCGGCATTCAGGCGCTATTTGTGTTGTTCTTCCTCCGGGTTCATCCGGTGTGGAGACCACCCGCCAGCGCGTCGCTGATTGTTCTTTATGTGATCGCGATTGTGTGGATGTGGGTTCCCACACGTGGAATGAACCATCCATTCGTTCATGTGGCTCAGGGACTTCTCCTGTTGATTGCGGTCTCGCTGGCAGCGCTTCACGATCTGGTTCGCACCGGGGCAGAACCGCTCCGCCGGGCGAACCGCTGGTGTACCCGAATCGCCTATCGCAAGCACTGGCCGGTCCAGCTCGCGGATTGCCGCACGCTTCCCGAAGTCGTGGCTCTGCGTGACGCGGTGCGTAACGAGATCCGGCCGGTGTTGGTGCTTCTCTCCGACTCACGCCCGGAAGTTCAGTGCGCGGCTTTGGGAGCGCTGGAGTATCGCCCCAACTGGCGACCGGGGGAAGCTGAGTTGGTGCTGAAAATCGCGCGCGAAAGCGCTGAACCAGCAGTGCGCGCTGCCGCGGCTTATGCGCTGGCGGGTGTTGATACACCGACGTTGGTTAGTGGACTGGCGAGCTTTTTACGCGACCCGGCACCCGAAGTCCGCGCGGCGGCGTCCGAGGCGCTGTTGTGGAACGCGGAGGCGCGCTGGGCATTCGCACGCGACGCGGTTCGCGATGCTCTGGCCGATCCCGCGCTGGTTGATGATGGCCCGCTGTTTGCGGGTGCCGGTCGAGTGCCTGCCGCTGCTGTCGCCGATCTGGTCACGTGGTCCGAAGAACACGCGCCGCTCTCGTATCGAGCCATCCTCACGCTCATCGAACAGTATCACCGCGACCTGACCGATGGCGAACGGCCCGAACTTGCCAGTCAGATAGCCGCAACGATGCTCGATCCGCACGCTCCTCCGGCTCTGAGAGTGGAACTGGCGGCTCTGTTGCGCGACCATCACTTGCTGACGGTCGATCTGCTCGACAAGCTCTCGAACATGGATCAGCCTGGCCCGATCCGGCTGTTCGCGGCTGAACAGATGCTGCGCGTCAATCCGCATGACCCGGATGGAGTGGATGTGCTGCGCGGGTTGGCCCGTCAGCCAAATCGCGAGATGGCTCTGTCGGTGGCCGCGGTGTTGCAGAGCGTGTTGGGATTCGATTTGGGCTTGCCAGAAGGGGAGATGCCGCCTCCCAACAGCAAGACGGCGGCCGAAGTGGCTCGTCGGGTGTTAATGTGGGCCAACGGTGCTTCTCCAGAGCGACTCCGACCAACGCCAGGGCCAAGCACGGGACTCAAGAGCGCGAGTCGGCCATCGATCCCGGGTTTTGGGCCACGCGGGTCGGTCCCGTCTCTGTCGTCGATCGCGCTTCCTCCAACGACAACTCCGATTCCCCCCAGTGGCCCAGGCCCGGACGATGCGGATATCGGCACCGAGGCGAACGTGGACTCCGACGAGGCCGACATTCCCCGCGGCCGTCCCAACTCCAACACCGGCTCCAGCGCCGTGATTTGAAGCGAAGGTGCCGCTTGCCGAGCGGCACATCTTGATAGTAGTCATCACGCTCCGCGTGATGTCGCCGCGAAGCGGAACTTTCTCTTCGCTCGCTTGCGCTCGCGACATCACGCGGAGCGTGATGACTACTATGAAAGCCCGCCTCGGCAAGGCGGGCCTACTAAACCAGCCGCTTGGATTCGCGTTCTAGCGCGGTTGCCACGAACGCGAGCATGGCGGGTGTCATTTGGTCGGCGTAGCGCGTGCCAGCCTTCGCGCGGGTGTCCAAATCGCAGGTGTGAGGAACTCCCAGGGCCGCGAGCTTCTCGTGAAGTCGATCATTTCCGCGATAGCATTCCGCATCGTCAGGCGAACACGCGAACCACAGGTGAGATGGCCACTGGTGTGCATCAATGTGCAGAATCGCGGTGTCCTGCCGAGCGTGTTCGCGGCTGGCATACATTTCATCGAGCGGAGTTCCTCGCCCGTACCAGTCTTGAGAGTCGAACGCACCCGAAATGCTTGCCGCCATCGGGAAGCATTCGGGATGCTTGAATGCCAGTCGGATCGCGCCCTGTCCTCCCATTTCCGCACCGACAAGCGCGACTGCGCGTTCGCCGAGCTGCCACGCGGATTGCATCGAGGGAATCACCACATCCAGTAAGTAGCCTTCGGCGGAAATCTTCTCGTCAAACTCCGAGCAGATGCGGTCACTCCACCAGCATTGCTTCCCATGCGGAGCAACGCATCGTAACCGGTGCTTGCGAAGTGCTTCAGTGAAGATCGGATCGGCTACGGGTGTGCGTTCATCGAGCGCGTGAAGATACAGAACCGCGAAGGGAAGTGCGTCGGGCGGGTCGAACACGTCCGCGAGCTTGTCGCCGATTGTGCTGCGTGACCAGCCGGTGAGCATGAGGGAAGACTCCTGCATTTGGCGAACTCCGCCCGCAAGGGCGGTGGGTCTTGCTCCACCCACCGCCCTTGCGGGCGGGGTTCGCCTGAACACCGAAGCCCACGGCTCGCCGTGGGCTTCGTTTACTCCCCCTCCCTTGGGAAGGGCAAGGAGATGGGGTTAGGTCAGCGCATTGTCACTTTACTTCCTCGCGGAGCTTCTTGAGCTTCTCGCTGACCTTGCGTCGGCGTTCGCCGTCGCGCTTGGAGATGTCTTCCATCTTCAGCGCCTTTTCCCACGCCGCGATGGCTTCTTTTTTCTGCCCCAGTGCCAGATAGCAGTCGGCGAGGTGGTCCCAGATTTCCAGGTGGTTGCCGTCATCCTCATCGGCCGCGGCCTTCTTCAGCGGTTCGAGCGCTTCCTTGTACTTCTTCTGCTTGAAGAGCACCCAGCCGAGGCTATCGAGATACGCGGCGTTCTCCTTCACCTCGTCGATCTTTCCTTCCTTCTTGAGCTTCTCCTTTGCCTTCGTGTCGAGGTCGAGCGCTTCGCGAATGAGCTTCTCGGATTCTTCGAGCTTCATGTCGTTGTCGCACCAGATGAACCCCAGGTCATTCTTGTAAGTGGGGTTATCCGGGTTCCGCTTGATGAGCGTCTGAAGGTGCTTGGCGGCCTTGTCGATTTCCTTGTTCTCGACATGCAGGCCGGTGAGGGTGTAGCGCATGCGATCCTTGAGCCGGTCCTTCAGTTCCGCATTGAGGGTCTTGTTGGTATCGATCTTGTCGATGACCTCGTTGTAAATCTCGATGGCCTTGTCGAGCTTGTCCTGTTCGCGGAGAACCCAGCCTTTGAGTTGCAAGAAGTACCAGCCGCCTTCGTCGAGTTCGATCAGCCCTTCGGTCATGCGCAGAGCTTCATCGAACTTCCCCTGCTTGGCCTTCCCCTGAATCAGTCGTTCCAGAATGAACGGCTTGGCCTGCTCGAACTCCTTTGGCCCCTTCTCGTCCATGTAGTTCTCGCACGTCTCAACCACCTTGTCATACTTCTTGTTGTCCCAATGCATGTCGATGAGGCCCTCGTAAGCCTGAAGCATCTTCGGGCCGCTCTTGAGGGTGGTGGCGCTCTCGATGAGGTATTCGTAGAACGGCTCGGCGACATCGTAGCGCTTGAGGTAGTGAGCCATCTTCGCGACCAACAGCGCTCCGTTATAGTTGAACGGGTTCTCCTTCCCCTTCGCCTCCTTCATCATCTTGGCCGCCTCGGCGACGAGCTTCTTGGCCTTCTCCTTGTCCTTGACCAGGGCAACCAGTTTGGTGCGCTGGGCGTCCTCGCCGGTGACGGAGTTGAGCTTGAGCAACTCCTCGCGCAGAGGATCTTGCTTCTTGTCCTGCGCGCGGCCTGTTGCCCCGTAAGCGAACACGACAAGGGCCGCGAATACGAACATTCGCACCGCCCACTGAATTCCCGCCGCTGCCATGGCGAATCTCCTGGTAAAATGGCGAACTTCTAACCGTCCTGACGATTCTACTGCCGAAGCGTAACCGATGCCATCCGGCTTTGTAACCAGAGGACAGAGGGCAGAGGGCAGAGAACAGAAGTCAGAGAACAGAAGTCAGAGAACAGTAATCAGTCATCAGTTATCAGTTATCAGAAGCCAGAGGGCAGAAGACAGGGACAGAAGTCGAAGGGGAGCCGCGGATTGCTCTTGCTCCGCACCCCTGCGAAAATAAATCACCGTCATTGGTGATTTCCTGGCGGAGATTGAACTGAGGGAGTTTTGAAATGAGAAGGGTCGCGTTGGCGTTGGGACTGTTGGCGTGTGTCGGGCTAAGTGCGCGCGCCGACGAGAAGACCGACCTGTTCGGCAAGTACACACTGGTGACGGCCAAGCGGGACGGCAAGAACCTCGATGATCGGCTCAAGAAGGCGAAGTTCACCATCGCTGCCTACAAGCCGAACAAGGACGAGCCGAAGAAGGAGTTCGACGGCGTCTTCACCATCGCGGGGGGCGAAGTGAAGTTCGTCATCGGTTACAAGCTCGACACAACGGCCGCTCCGGTGGCCCTCGACATGGAGTTCATGGACGGGCCAGAAGGCACAAAGGGGAGCAAGGCCTATGGGATTGTCGAACTGAAGGACGGCACGCTGAAGCTGGCTTACTCTCTGGACAAGACGAAACGCCCGAAGACCTTCGACGGCAAAACCGACTTCTACATGGAACTGAAGAAGGAGAAGTAGTCGGTTCGCGGTCTTTGTTACACAGGGCGGAAGCCCTGTGCTACGGAAGTCGGCCCCTTTGGGGCGAAGAGAAATACATTGAGGTGTTTGGTTTTCGCCGCGGAGCGGCCGTCTTATTTAGCACAGGGCGGAAGCCCTGTGGACTAATCATGCCTCCTCTTCGCTCTGAACTCGAACTGCGTCTGCGAGAACTAATTCGCACGCACCACTTGACGGCCGCGGAGGATCCGGTTGTCTCCGCGGCGAGCGAGTGCATCACGCTGTTTTGTGGTGATGAAGAGGGATGGGGCGATGTCGGCACCTGTCGAATCGGAGGAGTGCCCGACTTGCCCGAAGGAGTCGAGTGGCCGAGAACCGAAGGCGGTTCTCTCTGCTTCGTCGCTCAGTTCAACCTCGCGGAGCTGCCGGAACTCACCGAGCATCCACTTCCAACTTCCGGCATGCTGTATTTCTTCGTGGGCGACGATGAACCGGCCACGGATGTGCATTCGCGGTGGATGTATCATCCCGGACCCGCGTCTCGACTGCCCGCGGAGCGCGTTCCTCCTCCGGAGGAGCAAGCGAACGAGTATTACGCCGAACTGACACCCTTCCGTCTCGAACCGCGACTCACGGTGTCGCTGCCCGACATCGCCTGCGAGGGTTACCCGGATATCGAGGAGTTATGCGAGACCGACAAAGACGATGATCCCGGTGACCGGTATCTGGAACTAACCGACGACATCACGGGCGGAGATTCGAGTGTTATCGGTCGGTTGTTCGGTCACCCGCAGGCAATCAGTTCCGACCCGCGGAAGGAAGCGTATCTCGTGCGCTCTGGTCGCAAGCACATGATCTATTCGAGCCACCTCACGCCAGAAGCCGCGCAGAAGCGGATTGATGACGCGTGGGGAAACAACCCGCTCGGCGCGCAGACGCTTCTCGACCAGATGCCCGACATCCTCTGGCTTCACGAACACCGCGACGAAGTGGAAGCCGCCGTGAGCAAGTGGCGCTCGCTGCTGACGCTTCACTCATCGCGCGCGGTTGGGCTGACAATCTGGGACGCGGGGTTCTTCGGCAACCTGATTGACACAGACGATTTGGCAAAGCTCGACTTCTCGCGCGTCTACACCCGAGTGCATTCGTCGTGAGGGGCGTTTGTTTTCAGCCCGAAGGGC
>JAKEEV010000342.1 GCA_022616395.1 Planctomycetia bacterium
TTCCAGAAGTTCCAGACTGCCTGCGCGAACTTTGTTGGCTTCCGCAAGATCGACGACCAGAAATACACCGAGACGCTCAAGCAACTCGCCGACGCCAACGCGAAGACCAAGCTCTCGGCCGCGTGCGAGAAGTTCTGCGATGAACTCATCAAGGCGTTTCCCAAGATGGGAGATGCGTATTACTACCGCGCACACGTTCGCCAGCATCTGGGAAACACCGACGGAGCGAAAACCGACTACGAACAGGCGATCAAGCTCGGCACGAACTTCCCGAACGAAGCTCGCGCGGGAATTGCCGGTTCGGCGAGCGGAGGGCGTCAGCCCTCCGCGTCTTCGGCCAGTAATCTCGCGTCTCAGGTGGTGGCGAAGGGCGTGTTCGCGGGGAAAGCACCTGCGGGTGTGTCTGTCGGAGCCTGGCAAGGGGTTCTTCAACGACGAGGACCGGAAGAGTTGCGCCAGAAGATGCTCGCGGCGTACGGCGGGAAGTGCGTCATCAGCGGAGCAGACGCGCAGGACGCGCTCGAAGTGACTCTGATCGACCTCGACGGGAAAGCCGAACCTACCAACGCTCTGTTGCTTCGAGCCGATTTACGCACGCTGTTTGAGTTGAACCTGCTGCGAGTGCATCCCAAAACACGAAAAGTGTTCCTGGCCGACGGTGTTCAAAACGGAACTTACGCCCGCTTCTGGGCACGCGCACTCCGCCCACCCGAAAACAAGAAAGACGCCCCCAACTACGAAGCGCTCACCAAACGATGGGAAAGTGCGAAGTAACGATCCCACTCCCCGAACCGAGGTCTCACCATGCGTGTCCTCTCCTCCGTGCTGATCGCGTTCGCAACGTGCGCGATTGTCTCCGCGGCCGATGACTTCAAGCCCGAACCGGGCTTCAAACTCATCTTCAACGGCAAGAACCTCGATGGCTGGCAGACGAAAGCCTCCAAGAAGAACGAGAAGCCCGAATCGCTCGAAGGAAAGACAGAGGCGTTCGGAAAGCGCTTCGTGGTGAAGGATGGCGAGTTGGTGGTGGACTACAAGGTGAAGGGTGACAGATACATCGAAACCGTTCACCAGTACAGCGGCGATTTCACTATCCGCTTCGACTTCAAGCCGGGCGAGGGATGCAATAACGACTTGCTTCTGCTCGGCACCAAGTTCGACATCCGGGCCGGAGAAAAAGGCGGACTCAAGGGCGTGAAGGTCGGCGAGTGGAACAAGATGGAAATCGTCGTGAAGGGCGGCTCGGCGGATTTCAATGTGAATGGCGCGAAGGCCGCGACTCAGAAAACCAAAGGCAACAAGGGGCCGTTCATCATCCGAGCCGAGTACGAGCCGATCACGTTCAAAAACATTCGAGCAAGCGACGGAAAATAAAGAGTAGCCGCACGATCAACGCAGACAAACGCACGATCAAAGCAGAAGAGAATGGCCACAAAAAAGCACAAAGGGCACACAATAGAAGACAAGAATCGAGAATCTGAACTCGATCTGTTGCCTTTCTTCTCTGTATTCTTTTTCTGCTGTTTGTGCTTTTTTGTGGCCATTCTGTCTTTTCTGAATCGTGTCCTATCTGCGTTCATCATGCGGCTAAATCCCGGAGCAACTATGCAATTCTGGTTCACGGCGGATACGCACTTCGGTCACGGCAACATCATCAAGTATTGTCAGCGACCGTTCCTCTCCTCACGCGAACGCGACATCATCCGCAACGATCCGCGTGCAAAGCTCCGGCTCTCCGATGAGACCGTTACTCGACATGACGAAGCTCTCCTGGAGGCGATTAACTCGCGTGTCGCGGAGGATGACTACCTCTGGATTCTGGGCGACTTCTGTTGGGGAGGACTGACCGAGGCTCGTTATTATCGCGACCGGATTCGCTGCAAGAACGTGTCATTGGTGTGGGGGAATCACGACCGCTGGGAAATCGCTCCGGTGTTCACCGAGACGACCGAACAGCGGATGATTCGCGTCGAGGGGCAGGAGATCTGGTTGAATCACTATCCGATGAGAAGCTGGAACAAGGCATTTCACGGAAGCTGGCACTTCTACGGTCACGTTCACGGCCGATTACAGCGCGAAGACGAGCGTAACCCCGCGATGCTGGTGAAGGACCTGGGCGTGGACGCGTGCGATTACCGCCCGTGGAGCTTCTCGGAGCTGGCTGACTACATGGCTCCGCGACTCGAAGCCTTTAATAAGCACAAGTCCGCGTTCAGCGCCGGTCAGGACGACGGCTCCATGCCGCTGTGACGCGGCGAAACAATCTTGACACTTCTACTCGCGTCGCCTGGTAGACTCGGTGAGGTGCCTCTGGCGCCCTCTCGAAGAGGTTCAATCATGTCACCGCGATTGTTGATGCTCCTCTCAATCACCCTGTTCGCTGGCTGCGTGCCGGTCACGCAACCGGTCAGCGACATCGAGAAGTCCGAGCCAGACAAGGCGCTTGTCGGGAAGTGGATCGACAAGCTCGATCCCAAGCGAACCATCACGATTGATGTGCCCAATGTCAAAGGCAACCCGAAAGGGTTGATGCGCGCGGTTCAGAATGACGCGGGCGATGACCCCGAACAGATCCTGTGGTTCTACACCAGTACCATCGGCAAACACACCTACGCGAACATCGTCCTCAACCCAAAGGAAGGGCTGAAGTCGCCGCCATTCCACAAGCAAGGCGAGTTCGAGAAGTGGAAGAAGACACCCACCAAGCGGTACTTCATCTTCCGCCTGACAATCGAGAAAGACGCGCTTACCGTCGATGGCGGAGACAAATTCACGTTCAACAAACTCATGGACGCGGAGAAATTCGCGGAAACCGATAGCGGTTGTTACCAGACGCCCGCCGGATGGCTTGCGAAGTATCTGGAGAAGAACGGACCAGACAAGATCTTCGATCGAGGCAACACCCAGGAGTTCACACGCGCGAAAAAGTAGGACAGGCATCTTGCCTGTCATGCGAACGAGACAGGCAAGATGCCTGTCCTACTCCGGCGCTCACGCGGCTTCGTCGCGGGCGATTTTCACGGGCGCGAAGAGCCAGCCAACCGGCTGAGGAACGGACTTCGGACCGTGTGGACCGTTCCCGTTGCCTTCCCACGGGTGTTCGCGAAGAGCCAATAGCACGCGCTCAGCCAACTCCAGCGCGTCTCGACCATCCGTTCCGCTCACGCGAGGCTTCTCACCGGTTCGCACACAGTGGATGAAGTGCTTCAACTCCGCCGTCAACTGGTCGAACTTCCGGTCGCTATCGAGATTGAGCACCTGTAAGTATCTGCCAAAGACCTCGTCCTTGAGGCGCGCTTTTGTCTCCGCGTCCATCTCGTCGACGCGAAGGCCGAACTGTCTCACTTCTTCGCTCTGCTGAACCAGCGTGAGCTTGCGCGTCACGAAGTCGATCCCCGCGTAGCCTTCGGGTGCCCACACGCGCAGTCTGCGCTTCGGGTGTCTCGTAATCCGACTGGCTGTGACGTGAGCCACGCAACCGTTGGCGAACTCCAGTCGCGCGTTGACCATGTCTTCGTGTCCGCCGAAGACCGAGGCACCGACCGCGGCGACTCGCGTCACTGGCCCGCCCACAAGAGCCAGAAGTAAATCGAGATCGTGAATCATCAAGTCGAGGACCGCTCCGATGTCCACCGACCGACCAGTGAACGGCCCGTGTCTCTCGGCCTCAACGAACTTCGGGCGAATGGGTCGCTTCGCCAGCTCCTCGAAGGCTGGATTGAATCGCTCAATGTGCCCGACTTGGAGCGCCACGTTCGCACTTGCTGCCAGAGCGATCAACTCATCAGCTTCCGCAACCGTGCGGCAGATCGGTTTTTCAACGAGAACCGGAACGCCCGCCCGCAAGAACGCGGACGCCACCGCGTGATGATGAATTGTCGGCGTCACCACACTGACCGCGTCTACCTGGCCGAGGAGCGGCTCGAAATGTTCGTAGGGGGGGGTGTTGAGCTTGGTCGCGATGATGCGAGCTTGTTCTGGATTGGAGTCCACAACGCCAACCAGTTCCACCTCCGGCAAACCGGAGAGAATACGGGCGTGATGTTGACCCAGGTGCCCAACGCCAATCACCGCCATCCGCAAGCGAGTCATGAATTCCCCAGTCTCACGTCGCAAGTCATCACGTCGCAAGTCTTCAAGTCGCAGACTCAGGCCGCTTGCAGAGCGGAGAGCCGACTTGATGGCTGGACGATTTGATGACTTGATGACTCGGCGGCCTCGGCCGCCAGGGTGCGTGCCAGTTCCACATTCAGCGCATGACCCGACCGATACGCGACCACATGACCGGCGATGTCGAAGCCACAGAGGGCCAGATCGCCAATGAGATCGAGAATCTTGTGTCGGGCCGGCTCATCAGCGAATCTCAGCGCGTTGTCGATCGGTCCTCGCGCGCCAAACACAAGCAAATCGGAGGCGCTGAGGTGCTGACCGACTCCCTGCGCTCTGAGTGTCTGAGCTTCGCTCTGCGTCAGAAACGTCCGGCAGCAAGCGAGGTCATGGATGAACGACGCGGGACACACCGAGACAGTGTGCGTTTGCGGCGGAATCGGAGCGTTCAGACCGTAGTCGAGCCGGTAGCTCACGCGCAGTTCGCGCCCCTCAATCGGATGTAACGCGAGTGTCGAACCGGGAGCGCGCACCACGATCGGCGAATCCACCGCCAACACCGCTCGACGAGCCGGCTGGTTGATAACACCAGCACGGCAAAGTGCCGAAACGAACTCACCGGCGGAACCATCCAGACCGGGCGGCTCGGCGGCATCGAGTTCCACGGTGCAGTTATCAATGCGAAGGCCAGCGAGCGAGGCAAGAACGTGTTCGACAAGAGTGATTGTCGCGGGCGGAGCGCCGAGCGTTGTCCGGCGCTGGGTTCCGCTGACGCAATCGAGGTGTGCCGGCACTGTCGGAGTACCGGCAAGATCGACCCGACGAAAACAAATCCCCGCATCGACGGCAGCCGGCTGAAAGCGAATCTCCACCCGCGCGCCGGTCACGAAACCAACGCCGGTCACCACCGCGGGCGCTGAGAGTGTTCGTTGGTAGCGATAGCCGATGACGCGCACAATATCCGCCTTCCCTGGCGTGTTGCGTTTGCTGTCCGAAGTAGGTGCCGCTTGCCGAGCGGCACTAGGAAATTCGGAATGCGGAATGCGGAATAAAAACCAAATACACGGTGTATGTTGCCTTTGATTCCGCATTCCGCATTCCGCAAAGCCCGCCTCGGCAAGGCGGGCCTACCGAAATCATGGCCGCGGAATCATCCCACCAGGAACCGGACCAGGAACCGGGCCTGGAGTAGGACCAGGAGCCGGGCCAGGGGTTGGGCCAGGAGCCGGCGCGGGCGTTTCCGGCACCGGAGGAGCCGCGTACCACGCGTTGAGCGTCTTGACCACCACGCCGGTGATGTCCACATGAGGAGCAACATAGAACGGCTGAGCCGCGGGCGGCTTGAGCTTCAGTTCCTTGATGTACGGACTCTTCATCTCCTCCGCGGTCACCGCGTCGGGATAAGCGAAGACGATGTGATAGCCGTTCATCTCGGCCGTCTTGTCCACCACCATTTTGATCTTGTCGTAAAGGTCGGCGATGATGGCGCTGGCGTCGTCGTTGAGCAACTTGTTAATCCGGCGATCCTCGTCCTCGATCATCCGGCTCAGATCGACGAGCCGCTTGGTCTTGGCGTCCTTCTGCACGTCGTTGGGATTCGCCGTGAGGTCTTTCTGAATCCCCAGGTATTCCCCACGCCATTCCAAAAGCCGCTTCGACTCATCCGTGCGCTTCTTGTTGAGCACGTAAACCTGATACTTCGCCTGACCGAAGTCACGCATGACCGCGGCCATGTTGAACACAGCGATTGTCGGCCGCGTGGTCGGGGCCGGCGCGGGCGGTGCGCCCGGCTGAGCATTCGAGGTACTTGTCAGGTACACCATCGCGGCGAACCCGAGTACCGCCGACAGGAACATGAACGTGCGATTCACTCCAAAACCCTCCTCTGATTCGCTCCGGTTGCCGCGGGATTCCGGTCCCGGGAATTCAACACCGGCCCGCGATGCGGGCTGCGCGAGCGGTTGCGACTGGCGAAAATTCTCGCCGCTATTCGGTTCCGCCCCGTTCCCCTCGGTGCCGTGGCGAGCGTAGATAACCAAACACTCCGGGGCCGTCAATGCGAACGCCCCACGTGTCCAGTGACAAACTGAGCAAGCGCCAAGAGCCTGCAAAGTCAACTCCAGACTGGATTTTCACCACCCCCGCGTCTGGACGCGGCAAGCAATCTCCCAACCAACCTCCTCCGGCCTTGACGTGCGACCAAAGACGGAATAGTATTCTTTTGTCCACTTGTGGTGAAGTTTTGAGGGGAACCGCAAGTGGACCGGTTGAGTTTGGAGCCACCGCGCAAGCGGGAAACTCCAAACTCAACCTTAATATACTGATGTTCACATGAGGATGTGTTGTGTAACAGGTTTTTCACAATGCAACTCGGAGCCAAAAGCCACTGACGTTCAAGCAATGATGTGTTGTGGAACCTGTTTTTCAAAATGCAACTCGGCGACGGGAAACGATGACGGTGAAGCGACGATGTGTTGTGCAACCTGTTTTTCAAAATGCAACTTCGCGACTCATTCAACCGGCGCGCGAGGTCGCGCCGATAACAAGAAGTGCATCATTATTGTGTGCCGCCAGTGGATGGCCGGGCATGAGAACTGTATTGCGGATCTTCATTCCGGTTGCGGCTCTGGTCGCGGGTGCCGCGACGATGGCGCTTTCTGGCGGCTGCGGGTCAAGTCCACCGGCTGGTCCGGCGACAGTGCGCGGAAAGTTGCTCTTCAATGGTCAACCCGTTGCTGGCGGGCTGGTGATCTTCACTCCCGATCCCGATCGCGGAGGGCGCGGAAAGCCTGCTCGCGCTGAAACCGGCCCCGATGGTTCCTTTCTTCTTCTCCTGGATCACTCCAGTCACATTCCCGCCGGTTGGTATCGCGTATCTCTGATGCCTCCACCAGTCATTTCCGATCCACTGACTCACAGCGACAAACGCACATTCCCCGCGAAGCTCGCGCGGCCTGATCTATCGGGGCTGGTGCGCGAAGTGCAAGCGGGGAAGGATCACGTCTTTGAGTTCGCGGTCGAAACGACAAGTCCCTGAGATTGCAGGGCAGAAATAGTCTCTGGCAAGGTGGAGAACCAACCGGCCAGCGCTTCGTGGGTCGACACACAAAAGGTCAACCGCCAAGCGGTCGACGGTGGGTTCACCCTTCGTGGGTGTCAGAAACTCTGACAAGCAGTGGTCAGATTGCCAAAGGGATATGTGGCAATGTTGGCAATCTTGGCTATCTGGGTTTGGTCAGAATGAAATGGGTGCGAATCTCGGGCGCTTCAAACCGCCGGCATGAGCCGGCTGGGTTCCTGCCAAACTCGACTTCGGCGTCGCAATTGACACGGTTTGGGCAGACGTGGTAGAAGACTTCGCCTCGCGCGAATGGATTCGACCCCGCCAGACCGCAGGACGCGCTCATGTCTGAGGTGCTCATCGCACCGTCGCCCGTATACGTGACACGCCCGGCGTTACCGGACGTATCGGTGTGTATCGCCAACTGGAACTGCTCCGAGTTGCTTCGCCGGTGCCTGGAATCGCTGTTCGATCAACCGCAGGGAGTAACGTTTGAAGTTGTGGTGGTTGACAACGGCTCGACCGACGGCGCAGCGGAGATGGTGGAAGCAGAGTTCCCGCAAGTGGTGTTGATCCGCAACGCGGAGAATCACGGGTTCGCGCGCGCCAGCAATCAAGCGGCCGCGGTCGCACGCGGGCGATTCCTCTTCTTCCTGAATAACGACACGCTTGTTCCTGAAAACACGCTGCGGCAACTGCTCGACATGGCCGCGGGGAACCCGAACGTCGGCATGTTCGGTCCTCGATTGCGGGGCGCGGATGGCGTGTTCCAGATTTCTTACCGTCGCCGACCGACACTCGGCGCGCTACTGCATCGAATCAGCCTTCTGCGCTGGACGCGATTATTCCGCAGCGCCTATTACGAGTATCGCAGAACGAGCTTCGATCCGAACCAGGTGCGTTCGGTGGAAGTGTTGATGGGTGCCGCGGTCTTTTTGTCGCGCGAAGTGTTCGAGACGTGCGGGCGCTGGGATGAGAACTACGGCTTCGGCGTTGAGGACATCGACCTGTCAACGCAAGTGAACCGCCGCGGGCCGCTGCTGTTCGTTTCGCACGTGGAAATCATTCACTACGGCCGCATGTCTGGCCGGAGCAACATTCACTTCGCCGCGCCGAATGTCGCGATTGGCTACGTTCACTACTTCCGCAAAGCAGGAGCGAGTTGGCTGGCGCTGACCGCGTACAAGGCGCTGGTGACCATTGACGCTCCGGTCCAGATCGCGTTGAAGTTGGTGGAAGCGGGCTGGCGCTACGCAACCGGTCGACCCGCGAAGGCGAAGAAGAGCCTCTTGACCGTCCGCGGCCTGTGGGCCTTCCTGCGACATGAGTTGGTCAGGTTCTGGAAGGCATAATCAGAGCCGCGACCGTGAGGGAGCGTTCTTCGTCACGCGCTCCCTCACGGTCGCGGCTCCGATTATGCCGCTCGCAACACCTACCACGAACACCCATGCGAACTCGCGACCTCCTTCGCTATGTTCCCGGACTCTCGCGACTGGTGCGCTCGCTCGATGCGCACGAGCGACAGAGCCGGTTGCTCACCGCCGAGTGCTGGCGACTGGCGAACGAGAACCACAAGCTAAAGTCCGCGCATCGCGGGCCGCGCGTGTCGGCTGGATTCGATACAGGCGAGCCGCCGTTGCCGTCGCCGGTGCTACGGCTCCTGGTCGCGGGCACCGATGATGCGGAATGGTTCCGCACCGGGGGCAAGCTCGGCGCGGAATCGCTCGCTTCGCTCCTTGCGAAGAACTACATCGCCATCGAGAAGTGTGCGCGCATCCTCGATTTCGGCTGCGGATGCGGGCGCGTGCTTCGCCATCTTCGCCACTTGCCTTCAGAACTCCACGGCTGCGACACGAACCCGGTCGCGGTGGAATGGTGCGACGATCACCTTCCGTTCGCGCAGTTCGCGGTCAATGACCTGACACCGCCTCTTCCCTACGCGGATTCGGCGTTCGATCTGATCTACGCCTTCTCCGTGTTCACGCACTTGCCCGCGAACCTGCAACTGCCGTGGATGGCGGAATTGCGTCGCTTACTGAAGCCCGGCGGCACACTGGTGCTGTCGCTTCACGGCGATGCGCTCTACGGTCACCTGAGTCGCGCGGAACGAAAAGATTACCGCGCCGGGAAACTCGTCGTTCGCGCAAGTGAACTCTCGGGCACCAATCACTGCGCTGCGTTTCACCCGCCCGCGTTCGTGCGAAGCGTGCTTGCCGAAGGCTTTGAAGTGCTCGACCTGGTCCGCGAAGGCGCAGCGGGCAACCCGCCGCAAGACGCGTGGGTGCTCCGCAGATGAAGTTTCGGTAAACTCGCGTACTGACCGGTTGCTCGCGACCTCGGAAAGGATTACCGCTCGCATGGCTCCGCTCACGAGCAGGACATCCCGTGTTTCATCTATCACTATGCGGGCAAGCTGCCCGACGCGAGCGAGTTCAGCACGAACGTCGACATGGCGAAGTTTCTGTATCAGGGGAAGTGACGAACTTACGCGCTGGCGGAGACGAGCCGTTCCTTCGCGATTTCAGCCGCCAGCACGCGGATGCTCTCCGCAGTGATTGTGTTCTCGATGGGGAAGCTGAGAAGTACGGTCTTCGCATCCGCCTCCGGTTCGGGGAGTCTATCAAGGCGCAGGAAGCGGCCGTGGCCACGGTCACCATCGAATAGGAACATCACCACAGGCGTGGCGCTTTCCCGCGCGGTTCGTATCTGATCGGCGTCCACTTCCAGTTCCAGAACAGGGATTGATTCCGGTTCTATCTTTAGTTGAAACGATGAATACGATTTGACCTCGACGAAAAAGCACACGCCACGATCCGTAGTGACGACCAGATCGAATAACGGATGCGGCTTTCCTTGCGGCGGCTTCAACGCCGTTAACTCGCTCACTCGCATCAGAGCGAGTTCCGCCAGCTTCTCAGCGAGTAGCCCAATGTAGTCCGGTCCGCCGACCTTGACGCGAACCCGGGCTGGCTGTTTGGTCTTAGACATCAGTGAACTTGCTCGTGCGACGGGTGCAACGGTGTGGTGCCCAGAACGCGGACACCTCTTTGTACAGTGCAATCTTAACCGCGTCGTCCGCGAGAGGGAACGCCCGTGTCACACTCGAAACCGCTGTCCTCCGTGTCTGACAGGTGGCAATGAGGTAAGTCTGTTCCATCTGGACATCAACAGCAAGTAAGTATGCTGGGACTGGGAGTCGGACCAAGCGATTGAACCGGGTCAGTTCGACATCAACCGTAAGGCGCTGAGCGGTTGATGAAGCATGGGTCGTTCCCTTCACCTGAACGAAAAAGTGTCCCATCAGAGTTCCGTCCGATCCCAGTGTATCGACGAGTAGGTCTGCTGTGGGGTATTTGTCTCCCAACAGGACTGTGCGAAAAAGCGGGCGATTGAACGGTTTGCCTACGCTATACAACAATGCGATTTCGGCAATACGTTCCGCCAGTTGACCAATCAGATCCGTATTCTTCTTCGCCATCGCGGCCGCAGCTCCTACTGGTTTGGCTCTCACATCGACTCGAAGTCGGTCCAGTTGTCGAGGTAATGGCGGAGGACGGGGAATTCACTGGTCTTGGCGCGGAGAAGTTCCTTCGCCTTCGAGATGAGTTCTGCTTCCTGTTCCAGATTCAAGTCGCCGGTGAGGATGCGTGTGCGAAGGAAGACGAAGTACGTGTCGAGTGTGTCGCAAAGGCAGTAGTCGTTGATCTGCTGAAGCTTGCCGTCGAGGTACATCTGATAAACCTGATCGCCGGACACTTCCATCTTCCCCGGCTTGCCGAGCATCTTCGCCATCAAGTCCAGCCCACCCGCCAGGCGACACGCGCCGAAGTTCGTCAGCCAGTCCATGAGGTCTATCGGACCGTTGAAGCGGTTGCGGCTGTTCTGGTAGTAGTCGCGTGCGGAGATGCCATAGCGGAACGCGGCCAACTCCAACAGCGGCATGTCGAATCCGCGCCCGTTGAAGGTGACGAGCTTCGCCTTGTAGCACGAGACACCGAACCAGAACTGGTTGACGATCTCACGCGGGCGGAAGTGAGGGGCGTCGAGACACTTGAGGTTCTGAAGGGTGAAGTCCGCGCCGACGCGAAGCACGCACACTCCCACTGGAACCTGAAAGCTCACCGGCAGGAAGTCGGAGCCGTTCCAGCTTGTCTCGCGGGCCTCGACGCGAGCGCGTTCAATCGCGTCTTCGGGCGAAAGGTTCTCGCCGGGATACTTCACCGCGGAGATCAACCGACCATCCGGCACGCTCTCGGTGTCAACCACCAGGAAGGCGGTTCGCGTGGTCGCATCTTGCGACGCAGCGCGCGTAAACGTATCGGCGAGAGCCATTCCTAACTCCGGCTATGTATCTCAGCACTCGGCGGTAGGTGAGTGTTGCTTTCCAACGAGCCGCGACCGCAAGGGAGCGGTTTAAGAATGCCCGCTCCCTTGCGGTCGCGGCTCGTTGGAAACTTACAAACCTCTCTGGCCGGAAGCTGAGACACCGGTTCATCACAAACTGTCGTCGGAATCGGTTCGCCGGTCAACGCCAACCCCGATGAACCGCGTGCAAGGGTTCGTCAAGCGGCGCAACCTGTACTGACAGCGCGGACTGTGCGGACTATTCACTCTCTGGTACGCTGGTGTCGCAGTTCAAGGAGTGAGTCATGGCCGCGTGGCTGACGGTGTACTGTTCGCGTTCGGTCGATCACATCACGGCCGACGATCTTCTAGCATTTCTCCGCAATCTCGACGACCCACACACGCTGGCCGAAGGGTTCGGCATCGAAGACGAGGACGAGGTGAATCGGGCGTTCGCTCGCCTCAAAATCGAGACGGTGACAGACACAGACGGACTGAAGTTTGCGATTCACTACAAGACCGCCAAGGACCGGCCAATCTACTTCCATCTCTGGGCAAAGCGAAGCCGCGTGAAAGCCGAACGCGAGGAAGCTCTGGAAGGATTGGAGGAAGCCAAAGGGAGAAACGTCAAGCGCGTTCGCACGCACCTCGCGAAGATGGTCGAAGTGATCGCCCTGGAGTTAGGCTGGAACCAACTCGAAGACATGGGCATTGTGCTGGCGGGTCAGATCGCGGAGTTCATCGCTGTTGAAGGCGACGGCCTCATTCTCGACCAGAACGATGACTGGTGGGCAATGAAGAACCAATTGCCCGTCTTGCTGGTCGGGGAGCGCAACCGACCGTAATCTCATGTCATGAGTTCCACCGAACCGCCCGCGTCCAACTCACCCCAACCGCGCCCGACAAAGGGCGCACTCTTCATCGTCTGGCTGGTCGTGTTCATCGACCTGCTTGGCTTCGGCATCGTGCTCCCCGTCATGCCGCGACAGGCGGAGCCTTATCTCACGTCACTCTCGCCGACCATGCGCGGCGTCGTGATCGGCGTGCTGTTCTCGGTCTTCTCGCTGATGCAGTTTGTGTTCTCGCCGATGTGGGGTCGCATCTCGGATCGCATCGGCCGGCGGCCGGTTCTGCTCATCAGCTTGCTTGGTTCGGTCGTCTTCTACGCGCTTTATGGTGTCGCGGTCTCTCTCCCCGCGAGCAACGCCGAACTTGCGATTGGGTTAATGCTCCTCTCGCGAATCGGAGCGGGCATCGCGGGTGCAAGTGTCGGAACAGCAGCGGCCGTGATCGCGGACTGTACTCCGCCAGAGAAGCGTGCGAAAGGAATGGCACTCATCGGGATCGCGTTCGGAGCGGGGTTCACGCTTGGCCCGCTGATCGCGTACTTTGGGCTGGCGATCTTCGCTCAGGAGCCGTGGGGCGTCGGCGCGCTTGCTTCCGCGTTGTCGCTCATCGCGCTACTCATCGCGCTGGTCATCTTCAAGGAAACACGCAACCCGGAGAACAAGGCAGGCAAGGAGTTCTTCAGCATCACACGCACACGCGAAGTGCTCGCGATGCCCACCGTGGGCACGCTGGTACTGATCTACTTCCTCGCGATCTTCGCGTTCGCCAACTTCGAGGCGACACTCGCGCTGCTGACCAAATCCGCGTTCAACATGACCGACGAGGACAACTTCCTGGTGTTCGCCACTGTCGGCGCGGTGCTCATGTTTGCTGGCGGAATGTATCGGCCACTGGCGAAGAAACAGGCGGAGGTGAAGTTGCTCACCGCGGGTGTGGGAATGATGATGCTCGGCATGTGCGGGCTAATCGGAATCGGTTACGCCGCCTCGACGCCAAGCCCCGGCGATCTCAAACTCGGCTTCTACGCTTCGATCTCGATCTCGGTGATCGGCTTCGCGTTCGTGAACCCGTCCGTCTCCGCGCTTGTGTCGAAGCGATCCGACCCTGCACGGCAAGGCGAAGTGCTGGGCGTGAATCAGTCGTTCGCGTCTCTGGGGCGAATCCTCGGCCCGCTCCTCGGATCGGTCTTGTTCCAGATCGGCTTCTCGCACACACTGCCGTACATCGCAGCCGCGCTCACGCTCGTCGCGGTGCTGGCTCTGCTGCCGCGTGTGGCGAACCCCGCCCGCGAGGGCGGTGGGTGACCTCTGCCTGGACCCCTCGCCCTCGCGGGCGGGGTTCGCCTGGAAGCATTGGCATGACGCCCCTGGACCGCATGGAAGCGAAACGGATTGCCCTCATCAAGCCCAGCGCACTGGGAGACATCGTTCAGGCGCTGCCGGTGCTGACTGCTCTTCGCACGCGGTTCCCGACTGCGCACATCACCTGGATCGTGAACTCGTCTTACGAATCACTTCTGCACGGTCACCCGGATTTGACCGATACGCTCGCGTTCGACCGGGCCGCGTTCAAGCAAGGCATTCGGCGAATCGTTGCTTCCACTTTTGCGTTCGTGAAGGAGCTGCGTCGCAGACGATTCGATCTGGTGATTGATCTGCAAGGACTCTTCCGCAGCGGACTGATGGCGTGGGTAACCGGAGCGCATCGGCGTGTGGGGTTCGTCATTGCTCGCGAAGGAGCGCGGTATGCCTACACGGACAAGGTGAAGTCTCCGGGACTGAACGCGGCTCACGCGGTTGATCGAATGTGGTGTGTCGCGGAAGCATTCGGAGTCGGCCACTTGCCGAA
>JAKEEV010000343.1 GCA_022616395.1 Planctomycetia bacterium
GCGGGCGGACTGGGCATCGGCATCGACCGGCTCGTGATGCTCTTGACCAACACGCAAACCATCCGCGACGTGATTCTCTTCCCGCTGTTGAGGCCAGAGCAGAAGTGAGTGGGCTGCGCTAGTCGCATGGCATGGCGTGTGCTAGTTTTCGTTATGTCGCCCCGAGCACGGAGCTAGCCATGCGACTTTTCCGTCGGGCAACTGAGGCCCGCGATTCTCATTCCACTTCCCACTCTCACCTTCGCGTCGAACAACTCGAAGACCGACTCACACCCGTGACTCTCCCCACGGGCTTCACCGAATCCGTGTTCGCTTCAGGACTCACACAGCCGACCGCGATGGTTGTCGCACCCGACGGGCGAATCTTCGTCGCGGAGAAAGAAGGCGCTCTGCGCGTGGTGCAGAACCAAACAGTGCTCCCGACTCCGTTCCTTTCGGTGACCGTGGACGATTTCAGTGAACGCGGGCTGGTCGGGGTGACGCTCGATCCGAACTTCCAGAGCAATGGCTTCGTCTACGTCTACTACACGGTCCCCGGAACAAACCCGTTCAACCGCGTCAGTCGGTTCACCGCCAGCACCACCAACCCGAATGTCGCGGCCGCTGGAAGCGAGCGGATTCTGGTGGACAATCTCCCGTCCACCAACGGCAACCACAATGGAGGAGCACTCGTCTTCCGCCCGGATGGGATGCTCTATGTCGCGGTGGGTGAAGCGGGAGTGCCCGCGAACTCGCAGACACTCAACAATCTCCTGGGGAAGATTCTGCGCGTTAACCCAGCGACTGGAGCCGCTGCCGCAGGCAATCCGACAACCATCGCTGGTCTGGGAACTGTGCCCGCTGGGTCGGAGCGAATCTGGGCGGCGGGTTTGCGGAATCCGTTCACGATGGCCGTTCAGCCGGGAACCGGTCGGTTGTTCATCAACGATGTCGGTGGCGGGAAGTTCGAGGAAGTGAACGAAGGGATTGCAGGCGCGAACTATGGCTGGCCGGATACCGAGGGCGACTTCAACCAGCAATCGTTCCCGAACTTCACACGGCCGATTTATGCTTACGCTCACGGTCAGGGACCGCTTCAGGGGAACACGATTGCAGGAGGAGCGTTCTACAACCCATCGGTCGCGATGTTCCCCGCGGAATACACCGGCGACTACTTCTTCGGCGAGTTCATCAACGGTCGCATTTACCTTCGCGACAACAGCACCGGTGTGGTCACAACCTTCGCCGACGACCTCACCGGGGGAAGCCCTGTTGATCTCGATCTGGGACTGTCCGGTCAACTGCTTTATCTGGACATCGGCAGCGGGACGATTTATCAGATCACCTTCGGCGTGTCTGGTCCGGTCGCTCCAGGCACGCAACTCACCGCGGTCGGAACCGGGCCGGGTGTCGCGTCTCAGGTGCGCGCGTTCAACCCGGATGGGAGCATTCGCTTCACCGCGAGTGCTTACGCGGGTTATTCTGGTGGCGTGCGCGTGGGCACGGGCGATGTGACTGGCGATGGAGTCGAGGATGTCATCACCGGGACCGGTCCGGGCGCTCCTCCACACGTCAAAGTGTTTGATGGAGCGACCGGCGGCCTCGTGAGGAGCTTCTACGCATACGATCCGGGCTTCCTCGGCGGCCTGTTTGTCTCGGCGGGTGATGTGACTGGCGATGGGCGTGCGGACATCGTCGTTGGGACCGCCCGCGGCGCGGCTCACGTCAAGGCGTTTGATGGAGTCACGGGCGCGGAGGTCCGAAGCTTCATTGCGTATGCCGGATTCGGAGGCGGTGTGACTGTCGCGGCCGGCGATGTGGACGGCGACAATCGCGCGGACATCATCACCGGCTCGGCAATCGGCCCGGCACACGTGAAGGCGTTCAGCGGAGTGAATGGTGCGGAAGTGAGGAGCTTCTTTGCATTCCCGCCGGGCTATCTGGGCGGTGTGTCGGTCGGGTTCGCTGGCGGAGGGATCGTCGCGGGAGCAGCGGTTGGTCCGCCACACGTAAAAGTATTCAACGCCGATCTCTCGGAGCGACTGAGCTTCTTCGCGTTCCCGGCGACGTTTCCCGGAGGCGTGCGAGTCGCGGAGAGCGGGAACACGCTCCTCGTCGGAGTGGGTCCGGGAGCTGGTCCTCACCTGAAGGTGTTCGATGCGCTGAGCGGCGCTTTAACGGGCAGTTTCTTCGCCTTCGACCCCTCAACGCCCGGCGGAATCTTCGTGGGTTGAGTAGGCGCCGCTTACCGAGCGGCACGAACCGGCAGTTCACTGACCGGAGGAGAGTCCAGCGAAGAACGCAGCGAGGTCAGGGCACGTCCCAGCGAGCGGTGGCAGCGCTCGGAGCCGGGCTTCCTCCGTCACTGCATGGAGTGCGGCCAACCGCTCGGCTGGCAATGCGCCAAACCGCGCCTCCAAGACCGCAATCACTGCCTCCCGCAATACCGCTTCACGAGTTTTTGCAGCGACTTCGGCTGTGACTTTGTTCGTGACTTCGGCTTCGAGTCGCTGACGGATTAATTCCTTCACCTCATCCAGGACGGGTGATTCGATCATGACTTGTGGTCCTCCAAAAAGATTCAAGAATCGGCGATCCGGGAATGCCAGACCAGCCAGAATTTGCGTCACCGCGATCAGGCCGGCTCGGTCATTGGCATCGGGAACCTGAACGATCCGGTCGCGGCAGCGGGTCATCAACTCTTCTGGTTCAAGAGTTGTCCGGGTGAGCGACACCCACGGAACCAGCCCCACATCGCCGACCGCGAGTAATGCCTCGGCCTCCAGTTCCCACAAGCGCACCACCGGCCACGAGCCGCTGATTCTCGTTTGCCCTCGCGGACTGGTGCGCTCCGAGTTTCCGGCAACGGTCAACTTTCCCTTCGGTTTGAGTACAAGCGAAACCACTTCCGGCACGACGTTGCGGTCCACCGCGATCAACATCAGGTCGTCGAGGAGTTGCCGATCAACGTCCGCGTCGGGATACGTCTCGATTTCGACCAACACGAGTGTCGGTTCGGATTCGCCGCGGAATCGCAACTCGATCAGCCCATCCGGAAGCCGACGAGGAGCGACCGTTTCGGTTTGGAGTGCTCTCCACGAACTGAAACCGGTGATCCCCGCGAGCCGCAGAACCGAATCGCCGTGGTGAGTGAGCAACCACTTGCCGCTGCGATCCTTGTCCTGCCGCATGGCGTGCCCCGCAGTGTTCATTTCCGCACATCAGGATAGCACAGCGATGCCATCGGTGGAACCCGGCACAACACCCTTGCCACTTCGTCTTTTCCTCTTTCGCCAATCGTGTTAAAAGCACTTTCCGCCGGACTCGCACCGAGCGTGCGCGCTGTTTTTGTCGGGGCTGTTATTGTCGGGAAGGATGCCCGTGTACAAGCTGCTACTCTGCGTCCGCTATCTTCAGACTCGCTACCTCGCGTTCATTTGCATCGTCAGCGTCATGCTGGGCGTGGCGACGCTGATCGTTGTGAACGCGGTCATGAGCGGCTTCAGCACCAAGCTGAAGGACCGGCTCCACGGCGTGCTCTCCGACGTGGTGATCGACACCGACCGCACCGATGGCTTCGATGTCGTCCGAGAAACGACTCGGCCCCTCACTCCCGAAGAGATCGCGCGCTTCAAGGCCGATCCGCGGTTGTTCGACCCGGCAAGGGCGATGCTCGCCCAGCCTCAAGAGGTCAAAGCCGATGAAGGCGTGCCGGGCGTACTCGAAGTGGCCCGATACCAAACTTCTCAGGCGTTCGTCGTTGAGATCGCCTCCGGCAAGACACTGACCACCCGGCGGTTTCTCACTCCAGCGGGGATCATTCAGGAAATCAAGGACAGCCCGGCCGGAGACAGGATCGAGGCCATCACGCCCACCATCGAGACGTTCGCGATTCTTCAGTTCCGCTATCGCGGAGCGGTGATCGCCAAGCCGGTGCGCCTCATTGGAATCGACCCGCAAGGCAGAGCCTCCGTGGGAGGATTCTCGGAATACCTTGTCCGCCAGAAGGATTCGCCTCATCCGAGTTTTGACCTCACTCCGGAAGCCCTTCAACGACACGATTGGAACATCCAGCAACATCAGCGCGATAACCCGCAGGCGCTTCCTCTACCAAAGGCGAAGCCGCTTGTCCCGCTTCCCGACGCGATTCCTCCACCTCAGATGGATCTGGACGTGGGGATTCCCAAGCCGCAGTTGCACGGAGTCATTCCCGGCTACACCATCGCGCACTTCCGCTTCCGCGACCCGAAAACCGGTCAGTTGATTGAGGAAGAAGCGCTCAAGCCGGGTGACGATGTGATAATCACCACGGCCGGCGGGCAGGAACTCAAGCCGGTGTGGGGGAGTTTCATCGTTGTCGATTATCTCAAGACGGAGATGAGCGAATACGACCAGAGCTTCGTGTACGTGCCTCTCGATCAACTTCAGCAAATTCGCGGAATGGCCGACCGCGCCACCGCGTTCCAGATCAAGCTCAAGAACTACGACAAGGACAAAGGCTTCGTGACCAACGAACTGCGCAACATCTTCCACACGCCCGATACACGCATCGCCACCTGGGAGGAACACCAGGGGCCGCTGTTGGCCGCGATTGATGTTGAACGCGGAATCCTGAATCTGCTGTTGTTCATGATTGTGGGCGTTGCGGGGTTCAGCATCCTGGCGATCTTCACGATGATTGTCAGCGAGAAGTATCGCGACATCGGCATCATGAAATCGCTCGGTGCTTCGAGCTGGGGCGTGATGCACATCTTCATCAGCTACGGGCTGTTGCTCGGGACGGTTGGTTGCGTGCTCGGGACGGCGCTGGGCCTGTGGATCACCCACAAGATCAACTGGATCGAGAAGAAGCTGACCGACCTGACCGGCACCGCGGTATTCCCGCGAGATGTGTACTACTTCAAGGAAATCCCCACTAACATCGACCCACTGAGCGTGCTGCTGGTGAATCTCGGAGCGGTATTGATCGCGGTGGTGTTCAGTCTCTTACCCGCGTGGCGCGCCGCCCGGCTCCATCCGGTGCGGGCGCTGAGATTTGAATAGGCGAACGGCTGGCGTGAGCGTCGAGCCGTCAGGCCGACGGTCTTCGATGACGCACCTTACACCTCGACGCTCTCACACCGTCGGGCTTACGCCTCGACGCTCACAAGACATCAGCCGGCTCACGCCGGCCGTTCGCTGGAGTTGTCTATGCTTGTCGCTCAGAACCTTCACAAAACTTACCGCCGGCACGCGGTTCAGGTACAGGTACTCAATGGCCTGAACCTGGAAGTGCGGGCGGGCGAGTTTCTGAGCGTTGTCGGCGCCTCTGGTTCCGGCAAGAGCACGCTGTTACACTTGCTCGGCACGCTCGACGCGCCGGACGCCGGGCAGATTCTGCTCGAAGGCCGTCGCATCGACAACTTGCCGGCCCACGAACGCGATCTCTTGCGAAACCGCACCTTCGGTTACATCTTTCAGTTCTACCATCTGCTCCCGGAATTCAACACGCTCGACAACGTGCTGATGCCCGCGTACGTCGGGCACTCGCTATTCAACTGGTGGCAAACTCGCTCGCAGTGGCGCAGGCGCGCGGAGGATTTGCTCAAGAAGGTCGGACTCGGTCACCGGCTCAAACACCGGCCGCGCGAACTCTCCGGCGGCGAGATGCAGCGAACCGCGATTGCCCGCGCGCTACTCATGAACCCGCGTGTGTTGCTCGCGGACGAACCGACCGGCAACCTCGATGCCGAAGCCGGAGGCGACATCGTTCGGCTTCTGCGCGAACTCAATCGCGAGGAACGCATCACCATCGTGATGGTCACGCACAACCTCGACATCGTCTCCGCGACTGATCGCGTCGTGCGCATGGTCAACGGCACGGTCACCGACGACGCGCCCGGTGTCCGAGCGGGCCAGAACTTTCAACAACCGCGACTCGCGGCCGTGTGATCC
>JAKEEV010000344.1 GCA_022616395.1 Planctomycetia bacterium
CAGTTGCGCGAGTGGGTTCGTCTGGTCAACCACCTGGGACAGTTCCGACCGGCCGAAGAAGTATTCAATCGCAGCGCTCACCGACTTGGGGTTAATGAGAGTGCGCGGACTCATGTCTTGCTGGTCGCGAATCGCCATGCGCTCCTGAACGGTGCGCCGAAGTTTCAGGAAACCTTTCCGGAGTTCGTCGGCGGCGAGTTCGTCGATGGTGCGCAGTCGGCGGTTACCGAGGTGGTCGATGTCATCGACTCCCCCCTTGCCCGCTCGCAGGTCGAGCAGATACTTGACTGAATTGACGAAGTCCACACTGCGGAGGGTCATTTCCGTCTCCGCGACGTTCTGATCGAACTTGCGGTTGATGCGGAATCGCCCGACTCGACCCAACCGGTAGCGGTTGGCGTCCTGGAACTTCTCGCGGAACAGTTCGCGGGCCTTTTCCAGTTGCGGCGGGTTACCGGGTCGCAGCCGCTGATAAATCTTCAACAGCGCGTTCTCGTGCGACTCGGTTCCGTCCTCGTTGAGCGAGTTGAGGATGATCGGATCCTTCGGGTACGGGATGGCCAGCACTTCGGTGAGGTGCGAGGTGATGGCCTTGTCCACCTTGTCGGCGGTGAACGGCTTCCCCGCGTCCAGGTAGACTTCTCCGTTCTCCGGGTCGATCACATCGTCCGCGGCGATCATGGGCATGACGCCTGCTTCGGGATCGCCGACGAGCCGCGCGCGTGCGTCTTTGCCCTTGAGTTTGACCTTCTCGACCTCAAAGAACTCATCGAGGATGCTGGCGGTTCGCGAGTAAGCCGGGTCCATCGCGCGCAGAAGCGTCAGTGCCGAGAACTTGCCCGACTGGTCGATGCGAACGCCCAGCGCATCCTTCTTGGTGGCGTTGATCTCGATCCAGCTTCCGCGTTCGGGGATGATCCGGCACGAGTGCAGATCCTTGTCCGCTTCGCGTGTGACGACGAAATCGACTCCGGGCGAGCGGTGGAGTTGGCTCACCACGACGCGCTCGGCACCGTTGATGATGAACTCGCCACCGCCAATCATGATTGGCATGTCGCCGAGATAAACTTCTTCCTCGACGGCGGTCCCATCAGACTTCTTCAAGCGCAGCCACACGCGGAACGGCCGACCGTAGGTGAGTCGCAGTTGGCGGCACTCATCCGGGTCGTAGCGGGGTTTACCGAGTTCGTAGCGGATGTATTCGAGGGCGATTTTCTTGTCGTAGCTCTCGATGGGAAAGATTTCTTGCAGAACCCCTTCGAGGCCGGTAGGAGTGCGCTTGTCGTAGGGCACGTCGAGTTGCAGAAAGCGTGCGTAAGAGCGCGTCTGCACATCAGTGAGGTCGGGAACCTCGACCGCGTCTCCGAAGCGACCGAAGTCGCGGTCGAA
>JAKEEV010000345.1 GCA_022616395.1 Planctomycetia bacterium
ACCTCCCCGAAACGAGTGAAGCCATGATCCAAGCCGCCATGATCCACCGCATGCTCCGAAGACTTCATCCCAACCAGTAGGTTTCCAGACACACTCTCAGACACCTCTGCCCGGCTTGCGGGTTCACCCGGCCGCGGGAACCGGAGCGCCTTCAGTCGCACCCGCGCCCTTGTCCTCGATGGCCTTGAGGATACCGGCGAGTTGATTCGCGGGTCCAACCAAGCAGCCCGCGATCGCGCTTCCCGGTCCGAGGATCGCGGCCAGAACTGCGCCGATGGCCTCTTCCCGAGTCGGCCTCTTCTTGGCGTCTTCGAGGGGCAGAGACTCGCCATCCGCGACGGCTGTCTTGACCTTCAGCCGTTCAGGAGCCTTTGGGTCTTTCTTCAAATCCTTCAGAATGTTGTCAACGGCGGTGCCGAGTGCCTTGATGCTGTCCCCACCCCAGACCAGCAGCGTTGGCCCAGCGCCCGGATCGACCTTCACGCCATTCTCGTCGAACACCTTCTTCACGAGCGAGTTCTTGACCATCTTTACGCGAATCTTCTGCTCACGAAGTTTCTTTCGCATCGCGTAGTCGGTGGCCGAATCGAGCTTCACCGGCTGAAGCAGCACGTAATCCTTGACCCCCTTGAACGTCTTGCGGAGGTCGTTGAGTTCCAGGTCTTTGATTGCTTTGCTCATCTTGGTTGGTCCCTCGTCATTGGTCATTGGTCATTCGCCACTTCACCCGCTCTTGGCGTCCGTCTTCGGATGACTCGACGAAGACGAAGCACCAGACCGAATGACCATTGACTAATGACCAATGACAATTCACACAGAGAGCCGGATGCCCGGCGACATGGTCGCGGAGAGCACCACGCCGTTAATGAAGTTTCCCTTGACGCCAGAAGGCTTGGCCGCGCGGACCTGATCGACGAACACAGCGATGTTCTCGACGAGCTTCTGGTCGTCGAAGCTCATCTTGCCGACGCCCGCGTGAATCTGGCCTGTCTTGTCCGAACGATACTCGACCTTACCGGCCTTGAATTCCTTTACCACTTGGCCGATGTCCCCACCGGCGGGAATCACGGTTCCGGCCTTCGGTGTCGGCATCAGCCCGCGAGGACCGAGCACCTTACCCAGCCGAGACACTTGACCCATCATGTCCTGAGATGCCAGAGCCACGTCGAAGTCGAGGAAGCCCTCCTTCTGAACCTTCTCGACCAAGTCCGCGCCACCGACGACATCCGCGCCGGCTGCTTTGGCCTTCGCGACGTTGTCGCCCTGGCAGAAGACAGCCACGCGGACGCTCTTGCCGATGCCGTGCGGAAGCGGGATCGCCCCGCGAACCATCTGGTCGGATTGCGTCGGGTCGATGCCGAGGTTGATGTGCAGTTCAACCGTCTCGTCGAACTTCGCGCGCTTGAGTTTCTTCAGTTCAGCAACCGCCTGCTTGACCGGCATCGAGCCGGCTTCGCGAATCTTCTTTTCCAGGTTCTTGAGGTGGTTGCGGAGTTTCTTTCCACGTCGAGGAGGAACTCCGGGCTTCTTCTTGCCCTTGGCGCTCGGTTCGGCGGCTTCAGCGCTGGATGCCGCTGGCGTGGGTGCGGTAACCGGAGCCGGCGCTGGCGTTGCTTCCGCGGTCGGCGCGGGTGTTGATGGAGTGGTGGGAGCCGCGGTTGCCGCATCGGTTGGTGTCGCGGCTTCCTTGTCCTTGTCCTTGCCCTTCCCTTTGGCCTTCTCCTTGGGCTTCTCTTGGGGCTTCTCTTTGTCCTTGTCTTTGTCTTTCTCTTTGTCCTTGTCTTGTTCTTTGGCCATTTCAGATCCTCTCGGTAGCGGGGTTCATCACCGAGGGTGACTACGACCCCTCCCGACGCGGCACAATGGGCGCGGCAGTGCATGAGAAGTTAACGATTACAACACGAAGCGAGTGTCGGCAACGGGTTGGGGGATTTTCGATTGCAGATTTGTGATTGATGATTGAGAGACAGGCAACCAACCACCTGCGATTCAATCGACAATCATCAATCGCAAATCTGAAATCATCAATTCCCTCACCCCGCAACAACGGTGATGCCCATACTCCGGGCGGTGCCTTCGATGATCCGCGAGGCGTGTTCAAGGTCGCGGGCGTTGAGGTCCGCGAGTTTCTGCTGAGCGATGGCCTCGACCTGCTTCTTGGTGACCGAGAAGCCCTTGTACTTGCCGCCCTTCTTGGCATCGGCGGGAATGACTTCCTTGCCGGCCTTCTTGGCGTGCGGAATCTTGGCCGCCATCTTCAAGAGAATGGCAGCGGGCGGACTTTTGATTTTGAACTCGAAGCTCTTGTCGGAATAGACCGTGATAACGACCGGCAGCATGAGGCCCTTCATTTCGGGCTTGCTGGTCTTGTCGTTGAACTGCTTCACGAACATGCCGATGTTGACGCCATGAGCACCCAGCGCAGGTCCGACCGGCGGAGCGGGCGTCGCGGACCCGCCGGGGCACTGAAGTTTCACGAGCGCTGTCACCTGCTTGGCCATTGCATACCGCCTATTGAAGATTGCTGATTTTAGATTGAAGATTGTAGAACGAAGACCCCCGGTCGGCGACCACAACCGCCGATGCGCGGCCCCTTTTGAATGTTTGATTGGCGATTTTCGATTGCCGATTTTGAAATCAAAAATCAACATTCGCCAATCAAAAATGACTACACCTTATCCACCTGCCAGTAGTCGAGGTCCACATCGACTCCGCGGCCCCAGATGGTAACGACCACCGTGACCTTTGGCGAATCGGTCGGGTCCTTCGGGTCGGTAATCGCCTTGACTTCGCCCTCGTTGCCGGCAAACGCGCCCTCGCGAATGCGAACCTTGTCGCCCTTCTCGAAGTCCAGTCTCACCTTCGGCTTCTTCCCCTTGCTTGCACCCTTCTCGCCGGTGAGCATCGATTGCACTTCGTCGTCGGGCATCGGATCGGGTCGAGGAGGAGTTCCGCGCACTCCAACGAAGTCGCCGACGCCGCTGGTTTCGCGGAACAGATACAGGATGCGGTCGTTGAACTCCACGTTGGCGAACAGGTAACCGTGGAATTTCTTCTTCTTCTTGGTGACGTTCTTCTCCTGGGTCGTCACCTCACCGGTCTTCTTGTCCTTGACCTTCACCTTCTTCTTCTCAACGACCTCCTCAACCGGAATGACGATCTCGCCGAAGAACTCTTCCAGCCCTTCGATCTTCACTTTCCGCTCGATGGCCGCCTTGATCGACTCCTCGCGTCCGCTTTGCACTTTCACCACGTACCACTTCTTCTTGCTCTCGGAAGGAACCTCGGCCGGCTCCTCGACTGCAACGCCTCCCTCAGCGGGAACAGCGACCGCTTCGGCCGCGGCAACTGTGGGAGCGGATGGCGCGGATTTCGCGCGCGACTTTCGAGCGGGCTTGGCGGGCGCGGGTGCCAGTTCTGGCGGTGCCTCAGCTTCAGTCGCGGGTTGCGGAGGCTCAGCCGTTTGCTTCTCGATCCGCTCTTCGGCCTCGGGACTCGGTGCAGGTTCCTCTGCCGCGGTGGGTGCGAGTTCGGGTTCGGGTGCTGGTTGAGGCGCGGGTTCAGGCTGCGCTTCCGGTTTGGTCGCAACTTCCGCGGTCAATTCTGGCGCGGGCGGCGGGCTTGTCGCAGGTTCGAGCGGCGCTGCTTCCAGAATCGGTGCTGTTGTCACATCCGGTGGTGTTGTCGCATCGTCAAGCGCTGGGAGCAACTCCGCGACGGGCGCTCGTTCGGCCGCGAGCAACTCTGTCACCTCAAGTGGCGGTGATTGCAGCTCAGGCGTCGATTCAGGTGTCGGCTGCTGTTCGGCTTCGGTCGTGGGTTGCGCTTCCTCACCGGCTTGGTTTCCTGTTTCGTTTTTCGCTTCCGCTGCGGGCGCGCGGGAATCGGGAGCAGGAACTTGGCCCTGGGAATCGTCGGCGTTTGTGGTTTCATCTGTCATGGAGAGATCGGCCAAATGGCCGCCTCGCGAGTTACCACTTTGCTTCCTTGTTCTGGTCGTCCTGGCCCTTGTTGGTCGGGGCGGGTGGCAACACTCCGACTTGTTTGATGCTCAACAGCCAGCCCCAGAACAAATCCACGACCAGCAAAAAGAGCGTCAGCAAGAGCGTGGTGATAAGCACCACCACCGTATCTTGGGCAAGTCGTCTGCGGGTGGACCACGATACCTTGTTCATCTCCGCTTCAGTGGCGATGAGGAACTCGGCGAACTCGGGAACATGCACGGCACGCCAGGCGACCCAGCCCGTTGCCAGACCGATCAAGATCGGGATGTTGATGCGGGCATTGGGCAAGACGGTGAATGACTCCATGCCAAACGGCATCGCCAGTACCCAGTGTTCCGGCAAGACGCCCTGGAAGCTCATCGAGTAGATGGCGGTGCCGCCGATGATACCGATGCCCAGCGTGGTCAGCCGGCGAACCTTCACGCCCAGCGACCGCTTGTATTGGTGGATCGAGAACCAGCCCTGCTCTTCCAGACTGATCATCCACCGCGTTCCGCGGGAACCGAAAAAGAACCGGGACGCGAAAAACAACAGAACCACCAAGATTGTGCCGGTGACGATCATTCCGATGGGGC
The DNA here is from genome assembly GCA_022616395.1 of Planctomycetia bacterium. Taxonomy (GTDB): domain Bacteria; phylum Planctomycetota; class Planctomycetia; order Gemmatales; family Gemmataceae; genus Gemmata. The sequence goes on from JAKEEV010000345.1 coordinate 4,580, forward strand.
CGCTGACATTCATCGCGACCGCGCGCACCAAAAAGAAGATCGTGATGGCCGCGGAGATCATCAGGAAGATTCCTCCGCGCAACCCGACCGGAGCAGTGTCACCGGCCAGCTTGTAGCCGAACCAGATTAGCCCGACGGCGGCGGCAAGTTGGACAACTCTCATGCTCGGGTCGAAATCGAACCAGAGTATGAGCCGGTCGCCGAACACTTGGGTCCACGACGAGGGCACGGCGTAGAAGACGACCGCCAGCGCGGCCAGAACGTAGAGAGTTCCAATGAAACTGGCCACCGGCAAGCTCATGGTGGCGCCGGGCGTGTGTTTGGAACTCGGTTCAACGGCGGTAGCCATGCTCCATCTCCATCCCGTCGTGGTGTAGCCGTTGTGGGCAGTGTGTCGGAAAGTAGGAGGCACACGCTGGGTGCCTTCTGTCTCTAACGGCACCCAGCGAATGCCGACTACTTTTGCTCTTCAAGAGTCAAATTGGCCGCTGAACCGGGCGGACCCGAGTTCGGCGGCCGGCAGGGCGTCTGTTTCGCGTATCGTGTTGCGTTTCCGTGTTGTGAGTCGACGGTGTGTTCGCGGATGTCGCGTGGTCCCCTGTCCGCATCTGGCCGCGTCTTGCACTCAAAACTCAACCGCGAAACGCGAAACCCGCGACAGCACGGGCGGAGGGATTTGAACCCCCAACCGACGGTTTTGGAAACCGTTGCTCTGCCGTTGAGCTACGCCCGTAGGTCGTCATTGGTCATTGGTCATTTGCTCATCGGACACGCATACGGCTACATCTCGCGGGCGGAACTCTCGAAGTTCAACACTAATGACCAATGACCAATGACGACTGGCCACTAGGCCAGGATTTTGGTCACGACTCCGGAGCCGACAGTTCGGCCACCTTCGCGGATGGCGAACCGCAAGCCCTCGTCCATCGCGACCGGCATGCCTTCGATCAGCTCCACCGTGATCTTCACGTTGTCGCCGGGCATACACATTTCGACTCCCTCGGGGAGGGTGATCGAGCCGGTGACGTCTGTTGTTCGGAAGTAGAACTGCGGTTTGTATTTGCTGAAGAACGGCGTGTGCCGCCCACCTTCGTCCTTCGAAAGCACGTAGATGTTGGCCTCGAACTTGGTGTGAGGAGTGATGCTTCCGGGCTTGGCAATCACCTGCCCGCGTTCGATGCCGTCTTTCTCAACACCACGCAAGAGCGCCCCGACGTTGTCGCCAGCGATGGCCTTGTCGAGCGTCTTGTTGAACATCTCAAGGCCGGTGATCGTCGTCTCAGTCTTCTCTTTCTTAAGTCCGAGGATTTCGACCTTGTCGCCGACCTTTGCGGTTCCGCGCTCGATACGGCCGGTGGCCACGGTTCCACGACCTTCGATCGAGAAGACGTCTTCCACCGACATGAGGAACGGCTTGTCCTCTTCGCGCACCGGCAGCGGGACGTAGGTATCCAGCGCGAACATCAGCGCGTCGACGGAGAGCGAGCCGGGGTTATCGGTCTCCGCGTTCTCGTAGGCTTCCTTCGATCGGCCGTAGATGATGGGAATGTCATCGCCCTTGAACTCGTACTTGTTGAGGAGGTCGCGAAGTTCCATCACGACCAGCGGAATGAGTTCGGGGTCGGCCTTATCGCACTTGTTGAGATACACGACGATGTTCGGCACGCCGACCTGCTTGGCGAGCAGGATGTGTTCGCGAGTCTGAGGCATGGGGCCATCGTCGGCCGCGACCACCAGGATGGCCGCGTCCATCTGTGCGGCGCCGGTGATCATGTTCTTGATGTAGTCGGCGTGGCCGGGGCAATCGATGTGGGCGTAGTGTCGGCCCTTGATCGGTTGCGAGTAGTTGATCTTGTCCATGCCGGGGTAGTCGAGCAGATCCTTGTAGGGCAGCGCGCCTGCTCGGGCAACCGTGCGGTCGTTCGATTCGTACTCGACGTGCGAGACGGCGATGGTCACCGTCTTGTTCGCGTCGCGCACGGTGCCGCCCTTGGCGATTTCCGCGTAGGTCTTGGCTTCCTTGAGCTTGTTGATGAACTTGTTGCGTGCCAGGATCGCCGCGGTCAGGGTGGTTTTCCCGTGGTCGATGTGGCCGATCGTACCGACGTTGACGTGCGGCTTGGTGCGCTCGAATGTCCCCTTAGCCATCGCTCCTCACTCCTCTGGGAATGTAACGGTCAGAAGGATTGGGAAGGACCGACATGACAGACCGACGGCTTTCCCTTTTCCTGCTCCCGTTTACCGTTCTTCTCCGGGTTTGAAGTAGATCCAAGAGCTGCTGATGGGACTCGAACCCATGACCTCCTCCTTACCAAGGAGGTGCTCTACCAGCTGAGCTACAGCAGCATAACTCAAGGAGAAAGGTAAAAGGAAAACGATAAAAGTGAAGAGCGCGGGCACGGGCGGCCGGCATTTTCCTTTGAACTTTTTCCTTTTGCCTGACTGAACCGGCCAGAGCGGGCGACGGGATTTGAACCCGCAACATCTAGCTTGGAAGGCTAGAGCTCTACCGTTGAGCTACACCCGCAGTTCTTCGCAGTCATCAGTCATCAGTTATCAGTTATCAGTCAGAGAGAAGCCCCCGATTGTTCCTCGTCACTCGTTACTGTTTACTGATCACTGTTTACTGATCACTGTTCACTGAGGAATGGGTAGGGAGGGATTCGAACCCCCGAACTCCGAAGAGGCCAGGTTTACAGCCTGGTGCAATTGACCGCTCTGCCACCTACCCGTGAATCCTCGCCGCCAGTGTTGGAGTTCGGCGGCATTCTCCTGTTGTAGCACCCGCGATGGTGAGCGGGAAGCTCGCGGAGGGATTTGAACCCACGACCTGCGGTTTACAAAACCGCTGCTCTACCACTGAGCTACGCGAGCGGAATACTCGAACGGGGAGCGTATTGGCGACCTCCCTATCCTAGACCGATTCTACACGTTGCAGGTTCGCGAACAAGCCGAGCAAGCCGGGCAAACTCTCTTCCGACTTCCCATTGCCCAACCACTCAGTCAGCGTAGCCGGGGTTCAAGCGATCAAGTTTGCGGAGAAGTCCGGGCCATGCGAGCGAGCCTCCCAGCCCGCGTGTGACCGCCATGACGTTCTCTTTGACTCCGCCGATGATGCGCGAATCGACTGACACCAGCTCTCCACCCGCCTGAGCCAGCAGTTGAATCTCGCAGGCACGCTGTAAGAGGTACATCGACAGAAACGCATCCGCGATCGTTGAACCCACCGTGAGCAGTCCGTGATTGCGGAGGATCAGGCAGGTTTTGTCTCCGAGATCGCGCTGCAATCGTGCCTTCTCGTCGTCTCGGACGGCGATCCCTTCGTAGTCGTGATAGCCGAGCGATGCCAGCGCCACAGTGGCCTGTTGCGAGATCGGCAGCAAGCCTTCGCGCTGAGCCGAGACCGCGACACCCGCGACGGTGTGCGTGTGCAGCACGCAGAGAGCATCGTGACGAACGGCGTGAATCGCGCTATGAATCACGAACCCCGCGGGGTTCACCGGATGCGGGCTTTCCGAGAGCTTGTTCCCGACTTCATCAACTCGTACCAGACTCGACGCGGTGATTTCGTCGAAGAGCATTCCGTAGGGGTTGATGAGGAACTCCGCCTTGCCAGGGAGCTTCACGGAAATGTGCGTGAAGATGATGTCATCCCAGCCGTAGAGTGCGACGAGGCGGTAGCAAGCCGCCAGATCGATGCGAAGGCGCTGCTCGTCTGGAGAGTGAGAGTGAGTCATGTGCAAGCTTCCTCAGTTGGCGAGCAACTCACCAGCGCGACAATCATCTAAGCTGATTCGCCGCCAAGTCATTTCTTCTTCGGCTGATATTCGGGACCGAAGCCCGGTTCTGACTTGACTGGCTTGGGCAGTCTGCCCTTGCCAGCGAGGTGATCGACCAACACCTTGTTCAACTCGGCCGTGGTCCCCTTGAATGTAGTGCGCAAGTACGGCTCACCTTGAGCCAGTATCCAGAGGAGCTTCCCATCGTCCTGCTTGGTACTCTCCATGCAAAACCAGGAGCCGTTGAGGAACCCGAAGGCGATGGGGTTCTTCCTCGTGTTCCCCTTGTTGTGCCAGAACCCGCCCGCGTCGTTGATGAAGAGGATGGCGTGCTGGTCGGGGCCGAAGCATTTGAGAAGTTTGGGCAGGGCGCGGATGCCTTCCCACTTCGAGTCGGGATCGACCTTCCAGGTCACGGGCAGGCTGCGCTGCTCTAACTTGCCCTTGATGTCCTGCTCCACCTCAAACACCATTCGGTTCTTGTCGGGGTCGAACTTCGTGACCTTCACCTGGACGATCTGAGTCCCGTCCTTCACGAACAACTCCAACGACGAGGGCGCCTTGATGACCCCTCGCACCTCGGCAGCGGGTAGAACCACCAACGCGATCATCAGGAGTAAGACACAACGAGTAAAAGCCTTCATTGAATGCTCCGTAACGAGTAAGCTCAGCTGCGCCGCTGGCATTGCGGCGTCGGGTGCAGCGCCTGCTTCGGCGTGGCTTATTCAACCTGAGCCAGCCGCCACCGCGCCGCCTCCAGTTCCTCGGGCGTGAACAGCGGGGCATACTCCGGGCAGAGCATGACCTGCTCCAATGTAATGTCAAGCCGCCCGAGTTCGGCAAGCCGCTCGAAGCCGTATTGGATATCGCCTGACGCGATGAGCTGCTTCGCCGTCTGGACCCCACCGTGTTCACGGAGCATCCGCTCGAAGATCCGCGGGACGTATCCGCACGCCGTTGCCTCGCGGACGGTGTGCCAGAGCTGTGCCTCAAACCGATCAGCGAGTTCGTCCATCGGTGCGCCCCTCCGGTGCCAAACTTGTGGTTCGGCTGACAAGCCTGTGAGCCTATCGCGCAGAGTACCACCGCCAGTTCAACACCACAAGCGACAAGGGTTCGGTCACTTGCGTTATCTCCCGAAGCTATTTCCGCAGCGAGGCCGTCTTCGCCAAGCCTTCACACAATTGGGACCAATTGCGAAGCTGCCAGACCGAAGAGCATCATAAGCGACTCGTCGAGTTTCACCCGCTCCCTTGCGGTCGCGGCTCGTTAGAGAGTTTGAGCTGTCAGCGAACCAACGAGCCGCGACCGCAAGGGAGCGAGTGCTTCTGCACTTGAGCGACTTTGTACCTCCCAACGAGCGACGATGAGACTCCATCTTCCT
>JAKEEV010000346.1 GCA_022616395.1 Planctomycetia bacterium
ATCAGAGCCGGAAGCGTAAGCGACGGGGTTTATCAGAGCCGGAAGCGGCCGCGACGGGATTTATCAGAGCCGGACGCGTCAGCGACGGGATTAAGAATCCGTCGCGGACGCTTCCGGCTCTGATTCCGTCTGACGCTTCCGGCTCCGATTGAAAGCAAGACCGTCGCTGACGCTTCCAGCTCCGATCACTTCTGGCTTTCCCACCGCTCCCCGGTTACAACACAATCATCCTTCCGCCCCGGAGCCGGTTATGCGTATCGCCGGTGTATCGCTTGTCGTTCTTCTGTCGTTCATCGCAATGGTTCCCGCTCAGGAGCCGAACGCCAAGCAACTGCTCGAAGCCATCGAGACTCAACTGCGGGCCGCGAACGAAATCGCCGGGCCGTGTGTCGGATGTGTAGTCGTGTCGCGCAGTGATCTTTACCCCAAACCGAACAACACCAGCGAGCGGCCAGGCAAACTCGGTTCGTTCGACCCGAAAGAGTTCGTCAAGGCGAACCCCACCACCAACAAGCGCCTCGCGAAATCCCTCGACCTGTCTGATGTGGACAACATCCCCGACCTCGGCTTCGCCTGCGGAGTGGTGGTCGATCCGATCGGCCTGATTCTCACGCCCTTCCACGTCATCGAAGGAGCAACGAAGATTTACGTTCACCTGCCGGGTCGGGTTGGCTCTTACGCTGATATTCAGGCAGCCGATGCACGAAGCGATCTCGCCATCCTGAAGCTCATCACTCCCCCCGCGGGTCTGAAGGCGATCAAGTTCGCGGAGGTGCGCATCGACAATGTCGGGATGCAACGGGCAACCGTGTTTCGAGGGAAACTGACTGTGCTCATGGCCAATCCTTACCTCCCCGGCTTCGCGATCAACAAGCCCAGCGCGGCTCTTGGCAGCCTCACCAATGTCCGCTTCAAGACCACTCCGGCCGACCCCAAGCGCGAAAGTCCCTCGGAGAGTTATTACAAGTTCGGTACGCTTCTGGAACACAACGCCAAACTCAACGCGGGCGTTTCCGGTGCCGCGCTTCTGAACCTCGATAGCGAGATGATCGGACTGACGACAACAACCGCCCATTTGGGACCGGGAGATGTCGCTGGATTCGCAATCCCGATGGACGTCAATGTCCGCCGAGTGGTGGATGTGCTTCGACGCGGGGAAGAAGTGGAGTACGGCTTCCTCGGAGTGTTCCTCTCTCAAGGTGACACCCCGATCATCATCAGCCAGGTCACGCCACTTGGCCCGGCCGCGGAAGCGGGTGTCGCTGGTGGTGATACCATCACTCACATCAACGGAGTGCGAGTCCACAGTTACCCGGACTTGCTCGTTCACATTGGCCTTGCTCTGGCCGGCTCGAAAGTGAAACTCACGGTGACGCGAATTGGCGCAAAGGCGCGCGATGTCGATGTCACGCTGGCAAAGTTCGGACACACTCAGCCGTTCATCGCGTCGGTGCGGCCGGCTCCGGTCTTCGGCTTGCGAGTCGATTATGGAAGCATTCTCTCCCAGAAATTGAACAACAACCGGCGCGGGGAACTGATCGGCGTTCCATCCGGTGTGTGTGTTCGCGAACTGGTTGCCGATTCGCCCGCGGCTGCTGCATTCAAGAAGCTTGGAGAGGGCCCGACTCGCTGGCTCATCACTCACGTCAACGGCAACGCGGTCGCTACTCCCGCGGAGTTCCACAAGGCCGTGAAGGGGCAAGAGTCCATCAAACTGACAGTGCGCGACCCGGCGGAGGCCAACGGCCGCGAGCGCGAGGTAACAATCCCTTGAAATACGCCATCTGCAACGAGACGTTCGAGGGCTGGGAACATGCCCGCGTCTGTGAGCGAATCGCGGAGCTGGGCTACACCGGCCTGGAACTCGCTCCGTTCACGCTCGCGCCTCGCATCACGCAGGTGAGTGCCACTCGCCGAGCGGAACTGCGCAAGCAAGCCGAAAGCGCCGGCGTACAAATCATCGGCATTCACTGGCTGCTCGCGAAAACCGAAGGCTTCCACCTCACTTCGCCCGATCCCGCGGTGCGCAAGCGAACGGGCGAGTACCTCGCGGAGATGTCCCACGCGGCGGCCGAGATGGGTGGCGATATTCTTGTGCTTGGTTCCCCACTTCAGAGGAACCTTCCTGAAGGTGTTAGCCGAGCGCAAGGAGAAGAGTTCGCGCTCGACACGCTCCGTCACTGCCTCAGCGCGCTGGAACGCGACCGCGTGTATCTGTGTCTCGAACCGCTCACGCCGGCCGAAACGAACTTCATGACCTCCGCGGCCGAGGGAGTGGCACTTGCGCGCAAGCTCGCTCACCCATTCGTAAAGCTTCATCTCGATGTGAAGGCGATGTCGGCGGAAAGCTCCCCGACTCCGGACGTGATCCGAGCCAATCGCGAATACCTCCACCACTTCCACGCCAACGATCCGAACAGACGCGGACCCGGTTTCGGCAACACGGACTTCAAGCCGATCTTCCAGGCTCTCAAGGATGTGAATTACACCGGCTGGGTGTCGGTCGAAGTGTTCGACTACTCGCCCGACCCCGACACCATCGCCCGCGACAGCATCCGCTACATGAAGGAATGTGAATCAGCCGCGCGATGAAAACAGAAGACGGAATGGCCACAAAAAAAGCACAAAAGGCACAAAAGGAAAACCAAATACAGAGATCTTGAATTCAGTCTTCTCTCTTTCTCTTCTGACTTCTATTTTGTGCCTTTTGTGCTTTTTTGTGGCCATTCTGACTTTCCTCTTTCCGCCACAGGTCTCCCATGCGATTCGCTCTTGCACTCTCCGCGGCGTTGATACTCTCCTTCCCTCTCGTCGCGGGTGAGTTCACCGTTGGGTTTGGAGAAGCGGACCTGACTCCTGAGTTAGGCAAGAAGCCGGTGTATCTCGCGGGGTTCGGGCAGAATCGCAAGGCGACGAAAGTTCACGATCCGATCATGGCCCGCGCGGTGGTGCTGGCCGATGGCGACGAGAAGATCGCGCTTGTTTCCGCGGATGTGGTTGGGCTGTTTTTGCCAAGCGTCGAGCGCATTCGCGGGAAGCTCACCGGCTTCAAGTATGTGCTGGTCTCCGCGACTCACAACCACGAAGGACCGGACACCCTCGGGCTTTGGGGATCGTCACCGGTGCAGAGTGGAATCGATCCCGATTACTTGAAGAAAGTTGAAGCAGGCTGTGCGGAGGCAGTGAAGCTCGCGGACAAGGCTCGGAAGCCCGCGACTGTTCGTATTGGCAAGGCAAGCGATCCTGATTTGCTCGCGGATGGCCGATTGCCGATTGTGAAGCATGATGAGTTAGTGGTGTTGCAGTTCCGCGATCCAAAAACCGAGAAGGCGCTCGGAGTACTGGTTCAGTGGAACTGTCATCCGGAATCGCTGGCCTCCGCGAACACCGAGGTGAGCGCTGACTATGTCTACTACACGGTAAAGCAACTTCGCGAATCGCAAAAGTGTCCCGTCGCGTACTTCACCGGCACAGTCGGCGGACTGATGACCACGCTAAAGCTTCCGCTGAAGGACGAGAAAGGAAAAGAGTTGGCCGACGGCACATTCGCGAAGTGCGAGCGCTACGGGCGGCTCGTTGGGCTGCTCGCGGAGAAGGCGCTGAAGGACACCGTGCCCATCAAACTGACACCGTTTGAGATTCGCACACGCGAAATCCTGGTTCCCGTCGATAACAACGTCTTCCGGCTTGCTCACACCTTCGGCACACTCAACCGCGCGTTGTATGTGTGGGAGAAGAACCCCATGCCGAAGAAGTTCACCGAGACGAAGGACGTGTCGAAGCCGGTCGCGGTGAAGACCGAAGTGGGTTACTTGCGTCTCGGTGAACTCGAAGTCGCGGCGATTCCGGGCGAGATTTACCCTGAGCTTGTGCTTGGCAAAGTGGAGAACCCCGCCGACCCCGCCGCGGATTTCCCCGATGCGCCTGTTGAACCGCCGATCTACGATCAGTTGAAGAGCAAACACCGGATGCTGATTGGATTGGCCAACGACGAACTTGGTTACTTCGTGCCGAAGCGTCAGTGGGACGAGAAGGCTCCGTTCTGCTACAAGCTGAAGAAGGCTCAGTATGGCGAGGTCAACAGCGTCGGCCCGGAAACGTCTCCGATCATCTGCGGCGTGTTCAAGGAGTTGGTGAAGGGGAAGTAGCACGGCGAACCCCGCCCGCAAGGGCGGTGGGTCTCACTGCGTCACCCACCGCCCTTGCGGGCGGGGTTCGCCAAAACGCCCCTCGGTCGCGTCTACGATTGTCACTCTCTTCACCAACATCGTTGCGTAACTGCCGCGGGGAAGATCGAAGCGCAACGTGAGTTTCGTTCGGCCCTTGTTCAACTCATCGGGCGCGCTTTCGGAACTGAGATTCGCGGGTCGAACGCACGCGGGTCGGTCACCCTTCGAGAAGAACGGCTTCTGTAACCCCTTGATCTTGAGTTCCGCGAGCGTCAAGCCTTCGGCCTTCAACACGTCTTCGAGAAACGGCATCCACGGCGCGATCGGTTCGGGCTTCAGGCGCGCGGAAGGAAGCGGAAGCACAAGCGACACCCACAGCGCGCGATGCTCTTCGGGCACGCGAACCGGAGCGGGCACGCGACCGAGCTTCAACTCCACTTCGGTAAGGTTTGTGGGGCCGAAAGTTGTTGTCATCCACGAAGCAAGCAAGCGGTTCCACAGATAACTTTGGTACGCGGAGAGATACAGCCCCTGTAACTCTGGCCGCAAGCGTGCGACCGCGCCCTTGAAGTCGGTTGGATGCGCTGAGAGGTAGCTCACGATGCTTCGGGCGTGACCTTTCGGCAACTTCGACTGACACTCGCTCCACTTCCCCCACAGTTCGCGCAGCGTGCTCTTTTCGCGCTTCGCATCCGCGCGGTCGAACTCGTAAGGAGCTGCCAGAGCTAACCACAACGCGCGCTCGAACCGCCCGAAGACCATTTCCTTCGCCACGAACTCCTCTCCCTGTTGGGAAGAGAGGGGAGTTTCGCCGCGTGAGGGATTGTCTTGCGGCTCGCTTCCCCTCACCCGCTCGCTTCGCTCGCTGCCCTCTCCCCAACGGAGAGAGGGCAAGTTCATGACAGAGCCGAATCGCTGATCGTCGAAGTAATTCGGCAGTCCCGCGTCCGCGACTTCGCGCAGTGCAGACTCCGCGAGTGACACCGCGTTGTCACTCATTGCGCGAAGCGTGATCGTAAAGCGATTGGCGCGAATGTTACTCGCGGTAAATGGCTCGGAGCGCTGGCCGAGATAGGTGAGCGTGATTCGTTCGTGAGAGAGGTTGCGTTTCGGCCCGCGCGCGATGGTGAGATGTTGCGAGGTGACCGCGTGGCGGTCCTTCAGCCCGCCGTAACTGAGTCTGCGCCAGTCGATCTTCCAGCGTCTGCGAATTGCCGCGAGCGCATCGGGAGTTGTCCAGCCGGTCTTGTCGAGACGATAGAACGCGAACTCGCCCACATCGGCGGGTGTCGCATCGGTGAGTTCCTCGACCCGGAAGTCTTCCGGTTGCTGCTTGAGCTTCATGCAGTCATTCAAGCAGAATCAGCGCGCTTTTCAAAGTAGTAGGCACACTCCGCGTTTGTCTTCATAGTAGTCATCACGCTCCGCGTGATGTCGCCGCGAAGCGGCGGAGTTTCTGATTGGCTTCGACAATCGCCGCTCTTGGAGCGGCCATCACGCGGAGCGTGATGACTACTATGAAGGCGTGTGCCTACTACTTCCCCGCCACAGGCGTTTGCGTTGCGCTCGGAAGCTGATAATCCACGCGGGTGCCGATTGGGTTCGGCACGGTCGGTTGATCGGCGAGGAAGTTCCACTTGCCAGGGGTCATGGTTGGAATCGGACGCATCGCGGGCGCGTGTGGGTAGTCCCACTCTTGAAGTGTGTCGATCGGCGGGATGTAGCTGCGTAGAGCGATGTCCTTGAGGAGTTCGGTAATCGCCGAAACGGTCGTCGGGTGTGCCGGTAGCTTGTAGTGATTCACATCAGGAACAACGACGCGGTC
>JAKEEV010000347.1 GCA_022616395.1 Planctomycetia bacterium
CCAAGTTCATCCGGACGGACGAAATCTACTTTCGCCCCGACCCCGACAAGGCGATTCCTCGTCGCGCCTTCTTCTACGAGGCGATCCAGGCCCCAGGCGTCGTGGATCCAACGGGAATAGCCAACTGCCTGATCCTCTCTCGCGGCGGCGTCCAAGCGGGACGCGGGATCCAACACTCGGTCGTGTTCGCTAACGGAGACGTGACGGCGCGGACGGTGATGATTAGCGTCGTGGTCGTCTGCGACGGGGACGTGGCCATCGCCGAGGAGTACATCAGCCGATCCTTGATCGTGGCGCGGGGGAACATCACCGCCAAGTGGGCGGGTAAAATCGTGCTGATGGCTGGCGGCAAGATCGAGGTCGAGAACAAGGACGACATCAAGGGCAAGAACAACAACATCGTTTTGGAGAACAAGCCGAATATGCTCGGCATCACCTTCTTCGAGCTATCAACGGTTGGTCTGGAAGTGAAGACAGCCGATAAGCTCGTCCAAGTGAAGGCTGTTACGGCTGGAAAGCCTTGCGAGAAGGCCGGGGTGAAGGTGGGAGACGCCATTCTGGAAGTCAATGGCAAGAAGCCCACCGATGCCGAATCACTCAGGCGACTTCTGCGCGATAACTTGGCTATCGGAGATGCAACCGTCAAACTCAAGCGCGCAGACAAAACCGAAACCCTCAAGGTTGCGTTGCCGGAGTGATGTGGTATTTCAACGAGCCGCGACCGCAAGGGAGCGGTTGAAATGCCACTTGGTCAGTTCGTCCGTTAGTCTTTCGCCGGCTTGCGGTACATCACCCAGGTGAGTTTACCCTTCGCGGTCCACTTACAGAACACATGCGTGAACTCCGGGCCATCCGCGTCGCCGATCGCCTCGGGCTTGAAGCCGCCGGTTTGCCAGGTCATCACTTTGGTTGGCTTGGGCAACTCGACGAGAACCGCGGAGCCGGCTTTGACGCTCACCTCACCGCCCTTTCCCTGGAACACGATCGGAAACTTCGTGTCGATGCCGTCGCCGGCACTTGCCACATCGACAAGCCCGAGCTTCTTCACTTCCGCTTCGGCTTTCTTCACCTGTTCCTCGAAAGTCAGTTCCTTCTGTTTGTCGTCGAGCCACGCTTTGGCTTTCTTGAATGCCGCGGTTCGGCTCGCGTCGCCCTTGAACCCGAGATGGAGTTGGGTGGACCAGGGGATCGAGTACCGGCCGTCTTTCTGCTTGAAGGTGTCTTTCCGGACGACGAACCCGAAGTCCTCCGGGTTCGCTCCGTGCAGCAAGAGAGCCAGGCCGAGCGCCACGTCTCGGAGCTGGGTCGTCTCCGTCAGGGGCGCGGGGCGATAATAATCCTTTGCTCCATCGGGTCTGGGCTTATCGACGGCCGCGACGTTCGTTTCGTCGCCGAAGTGTCGTTCAAAGAGCGGCAGGTCGGCCCGCGTGCCGAGCTGGGCGATCAATTGCAGCGCCATGATCGTGACCAGAGGCGGAACGTCGCGCTTGGGGTCGAAGTCGTTGGCCGCGTGCCGCCGCACGATCGGCAGGACCTCCGTGGCGCGATACGTTGCGGCGATGCGGAACGCGTTGGGCACGACTTCCGCCGACGGGTCGCGCCGGGCGAGCCAAGCGGCGAAGAGCTTGCCGAAGACGCGATCGGTTCCGACCGCGCCCACAATCTCAGGGGCGTTGAATCGATACTTGCCTTTGAGCCCGAGCTCTATGCCTTGGGCATGGAGGATTTGCCCTTCACCGAAGATGATCCCCCGACCCAGGAATTCTACGCCCCTGAGATTCGGCGGGACGACCTCGTCCCCGGTGAGTTTCGCGGGCGGGTTGTCGTCCGGATAGCTGCCCAGAAGCAGGAGATAGGCGACTTCCTCGGGCCGGTCACAGGGCCACGGCGGGCTTTTGGCGGGGTCGTTGTGGAAGTCGCGGAACATCTCGGCGACGCCCACCCGATAGATGTGCCCGGCCGAGGTGGGATTGGCTTCCGCCTTGTCGAGCGTTTGGAGCCACTTCTTGTTCGTGATGATGCGTGCGAACAGGTCGCGGCTGGCGCGCGAATCGCCCGTGATGGTCTTGAACCGCTTCCAAACTGGGTGCTCAGGTTGCTTCTCGGCGACAGGATCGAAGTTCTTCACAAGGTCGTCGAGTGCGTCCTTGCGAATCGCGGAGAGAATCGTTGAGCAGCGAGCACGGATTTCGGGATCGTGGGACTTCAGCCCCTCTTTGAGAGCCGATTCCGCTTTCGGTCCGAGTTTGCGTAACTCTTTGGCCGCGGATTCGCGTTCGTTGAAGTCGTCGCTGCCGAGTCGTTCGACGAGCTTCGTCGCGGGGTCGTGAACGGGTCGCGGAGCGGGTGCGGGATCGCTTCCTCCGGGCGAACCTGTCATTGCCAGCCCGCCGCAAACAGCGGCAAGAAGAAGCCCCGCACTGAGCGCGACCACCTTGAGTTGATCGAAGAGCATTCCCTTGACCACGGCGCTTGCTGCGGCATTCGCCACTCCACTCGCTGCGCCACGAATCGCGGTCGTGGTGGATTCAAGCAGCGCAGCAGACACAGACGCGGGGGCAAGCATCGCGGAGAGTGTCGCGGGGATTGTTACTCCGCGAGCTGACAATCGCTCGGCCAGTTTGCGTTTCGCCGCCGCCAGCCGACTGGAGAGCGTGCCTTCCCGGATACCCAGTTCCTCCGCTGCCTGCTTGCGAGACAGCCCGCGCAGTTCGCACAACACCACTGGTTCGCGGTAGATTTCGGGCAACTTTGTCAGTTCTTCGTCGATGATCGCGGCCAGATCGCGGTCAGCGATTGGCATCTCGCCGGCCGGTTCGTGCCGGCCGTTCGCCTGTTCGTGTTTCCTCCGGCGGTCGCGCATGATTCGGACCCCTCGCGCGGTTCTCACCGCGACCGCATAGAGCCATCCGGCCAGATTCGAGCCGCGGATCGCGCCCGCTTTGCGTGCCAGCACCAGAAACACGGCTTGAAATGCGTCCTCCGCGTCGTGCTCATCTCCGAGCACGCGCCGACACACGGCCAGGACCATCGGCCCATGCCTGCGAACGAGTTCGGCGAAAGCATCTTGAGTTTGTGAGACCAGATACGCGCGGAGAAGCTGCGCATCGGGTGTCTGCGCGGGAGGCGCTGCGAGACGAGCCAGCGAGACAGCAAAACGAGGCACGGGTGAACCTCCGGGTCAGCGGATCACCCCAATAGTGTGCGACAGGGGGGTTGGCGCGTCGCGCGATCTTGGCGAACCCGGCCCGCCAGGGCGGTGGGTGACGCACTCGCCAAGACCCACGGCCCTGGCGGGCCGGGTTCGCCTCAGTTCCACCGCGAGACTTCGCCGAGGGCTTTGGCGAGGAACTTCTGCACTTCCTTCGCGTCTTCCGCGTCCGGCATCGCTTCCAGATAGTGCTGAAGGTGGTCGATGGCGCGGCCGTGCTCTTCAGCTTGCACAAGTAACACGCCGAGGTCGCGGCGCTGAGTCGGGTCGTCTGGGATCAGTTGAGTCAGTCTGTACGTAACTCGAGCAGCACGGATGTATGACCGATCCGCCAGATACGCGGTCTTGAGGTTCTGGAGCATGCGAGCAACAATTGCTCCGGGTGGCGTGGGCGCGAGCGATTCGGGCGTTGCCTCGAACGGCCGGCCGGTGATTCCGCTCACGAGCGCCTCACACGCCTCTTCATCGAGAAACTGCCCGCCGTTGAACGGATCGAAGAGAATTTCCGACTTCCCATCCACCGCCTTCGCGATGAAATGAGCCGGTAAGCCAACTCCGACCACGTTCAGCCCGGCACGCGTGCCAACCGCCATCGCCAAAACCGACAGCGCGATCGGTAAGCCCACCTGCCGATCAAGAACCTTGTTGAGGTAACTGTTGCGCGGGTCGTAGTAGTGTTCGGTATTGCCCGCGAATCCGCATTCTTCAAAGAGAAACGTGGACAGCTCCGCGGTGCGGGCCGCGAGCGATCCACACAGTCGCGGGCGGAGTTGGTCCGCGAGCCGGTCAATTCGGCGAAGGTAGATGCGCGGATTCATCTGGCTATACGCATCGCGCGCGATGAGCAACCCAACACGAGCAAGGTCAATCGGTTGGTGTGGGTCCGTGGCGAACGCGGCCAGCGCGGAACTGAGCTTCATACTTCGTATTGTAACCGCGAAGGGACTGCGCGTTGAAGGCGAACCCAGGGCCAGAGTCATCAAGTAATCAGTGAACAGTTATCAGTTATCAGTAATCGAGGTTTTCTCACTGACGACTGACTACCGATGACTGTTCACCGATTACTGATCACTGCCCTCCGAACTCTGTTCTCTGGCAAGAATCCTCCGTTCGCCGGTATCCTCTAATGAGTAAGGAGTTGCCCGGAGAATTCACCATGTTGGTTCACCGATACAAGACCGATTTGCATTGCGGAACGTGTGTCGAGAAGGTTCGGCCGCTCTTGGATGCAGCGCCTGATGTTGCGCGCTGGAAGGCGGACATGACCGACCCCGACAAGGTGCTCACTGTCGAGGGGGACGGCATCACGGCCGAACGCGTGGCCGATCTGATTCGCCCCGCGGGCTATCACGTGCTGGGTGAAGCGGAGCAGTTGGCAGCGCCAACGCCAGCACCGAACGAGCAGCCCACTTCGTATTACCCGCTGCTGCTAATTCTGCTCTACCTGCTGGGCGTGGTCGGGTTGATGGAACTCGCCGCGGGAAGTTTTGATGTGATGCGGGCGATGGGCCGCTTCATGGCGGGCTTCTTCCTGGTGTTCTCGTTCTTCAAGTTGCTCGACGTGCGCGCGTTTGCGGACGCTTATCGGACATACGATGTCGTGGCGGCTCGCTGGCCGATCTACGGGTACATCTATCCGTTCATTGAAGTGGCTCTCGGAGTTGCATACCTGACCCACTTTGCTCCGGTCGCAACCAACATCGTGACTCTTGTGGTGATGGGAGTCAGTACGATCGGCGTGGTGAACGCACTCTCAGCGCGCAGGAAGATTCGCTGTGCGTGTCTGGGTACGGTGTTCAACCTGCCGATGTCGTCTGTGACGCTGATCGAGGACGCGTTGATGGTGGTGATGGCTGCCGTGATGCTGGTGATGATGGTGTAATCGGAGCCGGAGGTGTCGCGACGGGAAATGAAAACCGTCGCGACGCTTCCGATTGCCAAATGAACAACCGCACGCTGACTAACGGCCTCTCCCTCCGTTAGCCAGCGTGCGATATTAGGCTCTCGCCAAACTTTAACAAAGCGACTCGCGTGCCAATTCCGACATTTCTCGTCTCCTGGCCCAAAACCTGCGGATTCTCTGGGCATTCCTTGCCGAAAAAGTTACACGGCTGATTCTGAGAGGCACAGGGAATGCGCAAACTTCATGCGAACTGCTCACGAATTTGCCCAAAAAGCGCGCACATCAGCACTTCGCTCTCTTGAACTGCCGACGAACTGGGCACAGGGCGAGAAACCGGCCGCTTTCCACAGCCACGAGGTTGCGAATGCCCGCGACAATCGACGACACCTACGCCGAAGCCTTTCGGAGCATCTATTCCGCAGTCCTCATCACCGCGCGAGACCGATTCTGGCTCGACAAGGCAGTGCAAGCCTGCACCGGAAACGCGAGCAGCACGATTCTGTGCGACTGCGAGGCGGGACTTGATCGTTTCGTTCTCGCGAGCGAGACTCCAGACAACCGACCCGGGGCGATTGTGCAGTTCCACGTTCCGCGCTTCCACAAGGATCGCGAACAGCGCCTCGAACGTTCGCTGCTCGTGCGCGTGTCTCAGAACGTGCTCACCTGCCCGACCGCGTCCGCGTTCAATGTGTTGCCGGCGGAAACTCAGTGGTTCCCGCTTGGCCGAAAGCTCGCGTACTTCGGCGACGGGCATCAATACAAGGCGGAACGATTCGGTCGGAGGTGCTGGGTGGTGCCGATCTTGAGCGGCGAGTTCGTGATCGAGCGACGATGTGGATGGGCGGATGGGCTGATGGGTGGGAACCTGTGGTTCTTTGGGGCAACTCCCGACGGAGCGCTCGAAGCAGCCACAAATGCCGCCGATGCCGCACGCGAAGTGCCAGGGGTGATCTTGCCCTTCCCCGGAGGAGTTGCTTCCAGCGGAAGCAAGGCGGGGAGCAAGTACAAGTTCGCCATCGCGAGCACTTATGCGGAGTATTGCCCGACGCTTCGGGGAAAGGAAGGCGTTGCGTCTCGGTTGCCGGAGGGCGTGACGAGCGTGCAGGAGATCATCATTAACGGAGCGAATCTTCCCGCGCTCGCGAAAGCAACGCAAGCCGCCATTGCTGCAGCGAAGGACACACTAGAGTTGCTGACGATCTCCGCGGGCAATTACGGCGGCCGACTGGGGAAGAGTTTCGTGTACCTTCACCCAGAGAAGCAACCCGCGTGAGGCGAACCCCGCCCGCAAGGGCGGTGGGTCTTCACGGCACACCCACCGCCCTTGCGGGCGGGGTTCGCCCGGAAGGAGTGTTGCTCACTGTCGACCGACTACTTCTTCCCCTTGATGTACTTCTCCGGGGCGGCGTTGAATTCGTCGCGGCAGCCGGAGCAGCAGACGTAGTAGGTTTTGCCCTGATAGGTGACGGCGATGCTCGCGGCTCCTCCCGAGACGATGCACTCCTTCTTCTTCCCTCCACCGGCGAACGCGGTGCCGTCGCGATTGCCGACCATTCCGTAGACGCTGGCGAACACACCCTTTCCACCATCCTGCTTTTCGTATTTCATCGCGAAGCGGGTACTCTCTTCGCCAATCGTGTTGAGCGTGATGCGGTAGACATCGCCGGTCTTGGCGTCTTTTCGTTCGACCTTCAGCGCGCCTTTGGCATATTCGCCCTCGAAGAGTTGCTTCGCCTGGTCCTTGCCGGCCGGGGTGAGCGTCAGCAGGTACTTCTTTTTCGCCAGGTCATAGCGCAGTTCGCCACCAGCGAAGTATTTGCCTTTTCCTTCGGCGAAGTTGACCGTGATCCACGCGTCTCCGTCCTTGAATTTCCACCCCCAGCTTACCTTTTCCTTCCACGCTTCGGTCTTCGCCCCGACTTTCCGGGAGCCTTCCAGGTTCCACACGCCGATGAAGTCCTGGACGTTCTGAAGCGCCTTCTTGGCCTTGGCGAGGTCTTCAGGCTTGGGTTTCTTGTCCGGCTGGGCGGTGCCGCTTGAAACGGCCAGCGCGACGACTCCCGCCGCAAGGAAAGCAAGGGCGATCATCCGCTGAAACATCGAAAACTCCGGTGAATGGAGATGGTGGGAAGGTTTGACACTACTTGGACGCGAAGGCCGACGGTTGGGTTCCGCGACTCATTCATTCCTAAACGATAAACCCGCTCCGGGCCAGTGAATACCGGTTTGGTAGGCCCGCCGAGCCGAGGCGGTCTTCAGAGTAGTCATCACGCTCCGCGTGATGTGTCTTTCTCTCCGCCGCTTGCGCGTCGGCATCACGCGCAGCGTGATGACTACTCAGAAGTGCCGCTCGGCAGGCGGCACCTACTCCAGGAGCGCATCCTGGGCGAGCGCATCGAGCGTCGGGTCGAGGGTGCTGGCGAGCGCGGAGCGAATGTCGGCCGGGTCGGTGATCGGCTGGCCGTTGCGCTGAACGGTCAGGTCGCCTGCGACTGCCAGTTCGGTGAGCGAATCGGCCAGTGCTGCTCGGTCGCGCGTGCCATTGAGCAGCGGAAGAAGTCGCACGCTCAGATCGGAGAGCTTCACCACTTCGTGCCGACGATTGGCGACCGCGGACTGTCCCTCCGCGGCCCGCAGACGCGCGTGAGACAGAGCCACGGGATTTGTTGCCGGCGTGCGCGAAAACGCAAGGGGTATCGCGTGGAGTTCGATCACATCGCACGAGATGTACGCGTTCAACAGACCCAGAGCGAGTGTTTGCAAGTCCTCGTTGGTAGCCGGACGATCCAGCTTCGCCGCGGCGCGCTGAAGCAACTCCAGAAACGGCACCGTCGCGGGCCAAACTTCGGCCAGCACGGTCATCGCGGACTTGAATAGCTGCGAGGTCGTCGAAATACTCATTCCAGTGCGGCTCTGGAACTGCACGGATGAGTCATTCGCCAGATCGACCGGCTTCGCCGACTTGCCGCTTGAGGCGACATGCAACCCATACACTCGCTCCGGCACAATGCCCCAGTCTGGTTGCTGCTCAGAGCGCACCAGGAGCGTCTCGCGGAACGTGCGGTTGCGAACGAAGTCGAGATACTGTTCCGTTTGAATTTGATCGCTGGCGAGCTTCGCGAGCGTCTTCTGCACATCCGCTCCGAAGTTACCGGTGACCATCG
>JAKEEV010000348.1 GCA_022616395.1 Planctomycetia bacterium
GCTCGGCTTCCCTCTGGGAAACGTTGCTCTGGGCGACTTCCCCGATGGGGAAACGAATGTCCGCATCGAAGAAGATGTGCGCGGACGCGATGTGTTCCTTGTTCAGCCGACCTGTACGCCGGTCAACGATAACCTGATGGAACTGCTCATCATGCTGGACGCGTTCAAACGCGCAAGTCCGGCACGCATTACAGCAGTGCTTCCGTACTACGGCTACGCCCGGCAAGACCGCAAGGACAAGGGCCGCGTACCCATCTCGGCCAAGTTGGTTGCCAACCTCATCACGAAGGCCGGCGCTGATCGGGTGCTGGCTCTCGACTTGCACGCGGCTCAAATTCAGGGCTTCTTCGACATCCCCGTCGATCACCTCTACGCGGTCAAGGAGATCGCCAAGCACGTGCGGAGTCTCGGCATTCCGCAAGATGAACTTGTGGTGCTCAGCCCCGACGAAGGGAGTATCAAGAAAGCTCTCGACTTCCAGAGGCACGTCGGCGGGAAGATCGCGGTCGCCGACAAGCGAAGAACAAGCGCCACCGAGATCAAGCACGGGCATCTGATTGGCGCTCCGGTCGAAGGAAAGACGGTGGTGATTCACGACGATATGATTTCGACCGCGGGCACCATTACGGGTGCGGTGAACGTGGCCCGCACTCACGGAGCGAAGGCCGTGTACGTGTGCGCCACGCATGGCGTGTTGTGCGGGGAAGCCATTCCGCGCCTGAAGTCCGCTCACATCGACCAGATCGCCATCACAGATAGCATCCCACTGCCGCCAGAGAAGAATCTGCCGAACATGAAGGTAATTTCCGTCGCCATGCTCATCGCCAACGCCATCCAGCGCATCCACGGCAACGAATCAATTAGCGAACTCTTCAAGGACGAACCACCCGCCGGGAAATAGTAATCAGTTATCAGTGCACAGTGATCAGTGACCAGTTTCCAGGAAGAGTGGCAAACACCGATCACTGGTTACTGATCACTGATTACTGATCACTGATTACCGATCACTGCTTCCGGAACTCTGACCTCTGATTCCCAATGCCTGACATTCGCGTACATTGCCCCGCTTGCAATTCGGAACTGGTGATCGACCAGCAGTATGAAGACCAGGAGGTCGAGTGCGGGAGTTGCTTTCAGGTCTTCGTTGCCCGCTCGGAAAAGCCCCCGGTGCCAGACGAAGCGCAAGAGCGCCCCGCGGGGAGTAGCCGACGGCCCGCGCGTCGGCGGGACGATGACGAGGACGACGATCGGGATCGCCGACCAGCTCGCCGCAGGCGACGCGACGATGACGACTACGACCGCCCACGAGACCGTTCGCCGCGAAAGTCTCGAGTCGCGTACATTCTGCTGGGCGTTTTCCTCGGTGAACTGGGCATCCATAATTTCTACGCCGGCCACACGAACAACGGAACGGCTCAGTTGCTCATCACGCTGTTGTCCATCCCGCTCATGTGCGTGTTCATCGGGTTCTTTACCATCTTCATTCCGTTCGTCTGGAAGATCGTGGACGTCTGTACCGTCGACCGGGATGGCGACGGGCGGCTGATGGAATAGTTGACAAAAGTAGGACAGGCTTCCAGCCTGTCATTCGGAAGAGACAGGCTGGAAGCCTGTCCTAAGAAAGTGCGATCCATTCGGGGAGCGACAGTTCACCGAGGTCTGGCCATGACTCGCGTTCTTGTGCTTGCCGTGTCTGTATGTACCCTGTGCGGGTGCTCCGCGAAGAACAGCACGTTCCAGTCGGATGACCACGCGCACGAACGCGACAAGATGATGTTGGAGGACGCCGGGCCGTATCACGCGGCTCTCACCGCGCATCTGTCGAGCAAGGGAGGGCACGAGCTGGACATTTTCTTCGAGACGACCGACAACCCGCCAAAGCCGGCCCCACTTCCGCTGACCAGTTTCATCGTGTTTGTCGGCCCAGAAGGAGGAACAGCGCAGGCGGTGTTGTTTGAACCAGCCCCGAAGGAGGAACGAAAGGACGACCCGGAAGGGAAATGTTCGCACTTCGTGGGTAAGATACCGTGGCTAAAACCGGAAGAGTCGGTGACCGTCACGACGACCGTGGACATTGACGGCACACCAACCACGATCACCTGGAAGGACTTCCACTCCAGGAAGTTCGCGCATCATGAGGATTAATTCCAAGTGCAGGTTCCAAGTTCTGACTTAGCATGATCTCGTCAGGACGAACTCGGTGCCGTGAGAAGGGAAACCCGTAACCTGACGGAGACAACTTGGAACTTGGAACTCTGGAACTTGGAACTGAAATGTCTCGCGTTCTGATTGCCGACAAGCTGGAGTCGCCGGGGATTGAGTTGCTTCGAGCCGCGGGGCTTGAGGTCGATAACCGGCCCGGTCTCAAGGGCGATGAACTCAAGTCCGCGCTTCGAGCCGCTGACGCCGCCATCGTTCGTTCGCAACCCAAACTCACTGCCGAATTCTTCGACGAGCCGGGCAAACTGCGAGCCATCGCACGCGCGGGCGTTGGTGTAGACAACATTGACGTTGCCTCCGCAACGCGCAAGGGCGTCGTCGTGATGAACACGCCCGGCGGCAACACCGTCTCCGCCGCCGAACATACCGTCGCGCTCCTCCTGGCACTTGCGCGCAGAATCCCGGCCGCCGATTCCACCATGAAAAGCGGCGGATGGGATCGCAACAAGTTCGTTGGTACTGAAGTCGCGGGCAAGACGCTCGGCGTGATCGGGTTGGGACGAATTGGCCGCGAGGTCGCCCGTCGCGCCAAGGCGATGGACATGAAGGTGATCGCTCTCGATCCCTTCGTGACCGCCGCCAAAGCCGCCGAACTTGGCTACGAATCTGCCGCGAATCTCGACGAACTCTTACCGAAGATCGATTTCCTCACGCTTCACGTTCCCTTCAGCGACGAAACCAAAAGTCTCATTGGCGCGCGCGAACTTCAACTGATGAAGAAGTCCGCCCGCGTGCTGAATGTCTCTCGCGGAGGCATCGTGGATGAAAAAGCGCTGGCCGAAGCGCTGACTACGGGGACTATCTCTGGTGCCGGGGTGGATGTGTTCACCGCGGAGCCTATCACGGCAGATAATCCACTCCTTTCCGCTCCCAATATCGTGCTCACACCGCACCTCGGGGCGTCCACGCTGGAAGCGCAAGAGAATGTGGCGCTGGAAGCAGCTCAGTTGATCGCGGACTTCCTCTTGAAAGGACAAGTGGCCAACGCGGTCAACATGGCCGCAGTCAACCCGGCGGAACTGGCCGAAGTGCGGCCGTTCGTCGATCTGGCGCGCAGGCTCGGTCTGCTTCAGGCTCAACTCGCGCACGGCGCGATTCGCAGGGCGGCTCTGACGTATCGCGGAGAACTCGCGGGGCAAAAAACGCGATTGCTCACCTCCGCGTTCACCGCCGGGATGCTCGAATTCCGACTCAGCGAGGGAGTGAATCTGGTCAACGCCGAGGTACTCGCCCGCGAACGTGGAATCGAGATCGCGGAGTCATCCAACCCGAAGAAGGGCGACTTCGCCGCGCTGCTTCACACCGAAGTTGAAACAGAACAGGGCACGACGGTCGCTTCCGGCACGCTCTTCGGCGATCAGTACGTGCGGCTGGTTCAGCTTGGACCGTTCCGCATGGAAGGGTATCTCGATGGCGTGATGCTTGTGTTCACGCATCGCGATGTGCCGGGGTTAATCGGCTTTGTCGGCACAATCTTCGGCACGCATGGAGTGAACATCGCGCAGATGACGGTCGGCCGACAGGGTCCGGGTGGAGAAGCAATCGGCATCCTGAACCTTGACAGCCCACCGCCGGAGCAAGCGCTCGTCGCGGTGAAGGGCCACCCGCAAATCCGCTCGCTCACGGTGGTGAAACTCCCTCCTCCGGGCGAACTCCCCTCGTGGCTGGCGTAGGAAGCATCGGAATCGGAGCCGGAAGCGTCAGCGACGGTGTGTTGGGTAACCATCGAAAGCCGCGAAGAGAAAGACCCGTCGCTGACGCTTCCGGCTCCAAAAGAAATCATCGTGGCGTTCGTTCGACAATGAGGGTCAACTGCCGACTGGCTGATTTCGTGCTCACCCCGATGCATTCATCTGTGCCCTGAATGTAGAATGTGCTCAATAGGCCGACTTTCCCGACTTTGCGGAATTTGCCGAACAATTGCATTCCGCGTTTCGTTCCAGCCAATCCGACGGTATACATGAGGCAACGCCGGGGTCCGCGCCGGCTGTTCACTTGTCGTAACCGCCCATGAGTTCTGATCCGGTATCTGGTTTGGTCGTCGCGGCAGCCTTGCTGTTCGCCCCGGCGGGCACGGAGTTACACACCGCCCGAGCTGTTCGCTCGCTTTCCCCAGTCGAGGCTCAAGCGGGGCGTTCGGTGGAACTTCGTGGAGTCGTCACGTTAAGCCAACCACCCCACCGCACGTTTTACCTTCAGGATCACACAACCGGTGTTCTGATCGACTGGCCCACCGCCGACCAGAAGCTGGAGCCGGGCGAGTTCGTGGAGGTCAGCGGAGTCACCATCTCCGGGAACTTCCTCCCGGAAGTGCGCGCCAAGCAAGTGAGGAGGTTGGGGCGTGTGCCGATGCCGACCCCGGAACCATTCGACCTGACCACGGCCAATTCGCTCTATCTGGATGGTCAGTGGGTGACCGTGATGGCAGTCGTGCAACGGGCATGGGTCTACGACAGGGTGTTGAAACTGGATCTGTCGCGCGGTCAGGGAGACGCGGCCGCGTGCCTGCCAGAACCGTTCCCGGCGGAAGTAGCCAGAGCACACAAGTTGAGCGGGGCGGTTGTTCGCGTGCGCGGGGTGTGTCGGGTGACCGCTCGCGGAGGAAAAGCGATCGGCCCGCCGACACTGTTGGTCAGCCATGTCGATGAGTTCGAGGTGTGGGAACCACCAGCCGATGTGTTTGGCCTTCCAGCAACGAACTTCCGCGACCTGTCGCTGGCTCGCCCGCACCCGATTGCTTCCCGGTTGCCGGTGCGGATGACAGGCGTGGTGACGCTCAATTACGGGAAGCAGATTTATGTTCAGGACGACACCGGACTTGTCCAGGCGAGTTTCATTAACCCGGTGAAAGTGAAGCCGGGCCACCGGGTCGAAGTGATTGGGTTTCCGCGACTGCCGACCGATCCGTACGCGCGACTCGACAACGCCCAGGTGCGAATCACTGGCGAATCCCCGCTCCCGAACCCGGTGCCGGGCACAGTTGCTGACGCCGCGGCTGGCAAACTGGACGGACGGGTCGTGAAGTTCACCGGTCTGGTTCACGCGGTCGGCCGGGAACGCGACTGGCCGACGGCCACAATCGTCACCGACAAGCAATCATTCACCGCGATTCTGCTCGATCCGGCTCTGGTGGTTGAGCCGGGAAGCATCGTGTCGGTAGTTGGGGTCGTCACCAAGCAACCACTGGAAGGATTCCGCCCACACACCTTCGCGGTCATGACACCAGTTGGCGGGCTGACGGTGGAGGAGCCAGCTCCGCGACCGGCCGATCCGCTTCCTCCGTCGTGGTGGACGGGCCGACGGGTCGCCTATCTCACCGGCGCGTTCCTCGGCATCTGCTTACTCGGCGTAGCAGCGGTGACCGCGCTGCGAGTGCAAGTTCGGCGCGCCACGACCCTGGTACGCAAGCAGTATGAGGAGAAGGAAAAGCTTGAAGGGCAGTTGAAACTGGCGGCGAAGCTTGAGGCGGTCGGTCGGCTGGCCGGCGGCATCGCCCACGACTTCAACAACCTCCTGACCGTTATCAACGGCTGTGCTCAGTTGCTCCACGAAGAGATTGCCACCAACCCCCATCACGCCGCGGAGCTGGCTGATTCCATTCGCCAAGCCGGAACGCAGGCCGCGGCTCTCACCGGTCAGTTGCTCACATTCAGCCGTCAGCGGGTCATCAAGCCTCACCCGATTGACCTGAATTCCGTGGTTGTCGATGCCGCCAACGTCCTCACGCGGCTGATGGGCGAACGGATCGCCGTTCGCGTGTCAACGGAGCCGAACCTGCCTCCGGTTCTGGCCGACGCGGGATTGATCGCCCAGATTCTTTTGAATCTGGCGGTCAACGCGCGCGACGCGATGCCCGAAGGAGGCACATTCATGCTCTCCACAGCGCGCGAGGAAGCCGACTGGGTGCGCCTGACCGCCGCGGACAACGGAGCGGGGATGAGCGACGAGGTGAAAGCCCGCGTCTTTGAACCGTTCTTCACCACCAAGGAAGTCGGCAAGGGAACGGGACTGGGACTCTCCACGGTTTACGGCATCGTGCAAACGCTTGGCGGAAAGATTCGCTTTCGCTCCGAACTGGGTCGCGGAACTGCCTTCGAGGTCGATCTGCCCCTGGCCAGCGCGCAGAGCGTTCCACCTGCTCCTCTGACCCCCGTACGGTTGCCTGTACTCGCGAGACTCACCGACGAGGCAACGACTGATACACCGCCCGAAAGTCAGGCGGTTGTCATGCTGGTCGAGGACGACGATGCCGTGCGAGCGCTGGCTCAGCGCGTACTCGAAATGTCCGGGCTGACCGTGTTGACCGCGACGGGCGCTGAGGAAGCGCTCCAGTTGCTTACTGCCTACAGCGGTGGGTTAGATCTCCTGGTTACCGATGTGGTGATGCCGGAGATGGGTGGACGGGAACTGGCCGAGCGCGTCCGCGCCATCCGCCCCGCTGTAAAGGTACTCTTTATCTCCGGGTACACCTCGGATGAAATTCTCCGTCAAGGTGTGCGCGAAGATCAGGTGGACTTCCTCCATAAACCGTTCTCGCCACGCGATCTCGCCGAACATGCCTGGCACCTCCTGCGCGGAGGATCGCCCGACCCAACCCCTCGCGGTTAACCAGTCACATGACAAGAGGTCAGAGGACAGAGGACAGAGATCAGAGGACAGAAGGCAGAGATCAGAGGACAGAGATCAGAGGTCAGAAGTCAGAAATCAGGGAAAACGAAACCTTGTTCTGTCCTCTGTCTTTCTGTTCTCTGTCCTCTGTTCTCTGATCTCTGTCCTCTGTTCTCTGTCCTCTGACTTCTCACCCCGAATGGAGGATGTGGAGGATGTCCGCGTCCTTGACGACGTAGTTCTTCCCTTCGGTGCGGGCCAAGCCCTTTGTCTTTGCTTCCTTCTCCGAGTAGTGGCACGAGACGAAGTCGTTGTAACTAATCACGATGGCACGCACGAACTTCTCGCCCAGGTCCTTGTGAATGCACCCCGCGGCCTCGACCGCTTCGCAACCCTTCGGGATTGACCACGTGCGGCACTCGTCCTCGCCCGTTGTGAAGAACACTTCGCGGCCGACGCCGTAGAACATCGCGCGGATGGTTGAATCGCGATGGAAACTCGTCACGCCCATATCCGCCATGAACGCCTTGCGGTCTTCTTCACCAAGCGCCAGCAACTCCATTTCGAGCTTTACCGGAGCCTGGATCGCGTGGGGTTCCAGCGCGAGTAAATCGGCGGGCAGCGGATCGTTGAAGCCCGAATCTCCGCGATTGACGAACGCGATCTCCGGCTTGAGTGTGAGCAGTTGGAAACTGCGGACGCTCTTCTCCTCGTCAGTCGTCAAGCCGATTTGGGCCGCGGGCGTGCCCGCTTCAAGTGCCGCGACGATACGCCGCAGCAGGGCCAGTTCGATCTCGTCTGCTTCGCGCTCTTTCGCGGGCTTGGCCTTCTTCAGCCCGGCTTCGAGCTTCGGGATGCGGTTGGACACGACTTCCAGATCGGCGAACAGAAGCTCTTCGCGAAACTTTCTCAACTGACCGGCGAAGTCCGAGCGCGAAAAGCCATCGAGCACGATGACCATTCCGTTGGCTTCTCGAATGACGCCAAGCCGACGCGGGTTGTCTTTTCGCTCGTCGGCCATCAGGCCTGGTGTGTCGAGCACCGCGACCTTCGTGTACGTTGTCTTTTTCGGCTTGAGCGCGGCGGAAATCTTCGCGAGCCGTTCGTCGGGCACATCGGCCATCGCGGTCTGGCCTTGCTGCACCTTCGACGGGTCCGGCTTCTCGCCGGTCAGCCACTCAAACACAATGCTCTTGCCCGTCCCCGCGAACCCAACCAACCCCATCTTCATGACAAAACCCCATCAGTTGCGCATCGAGCACTCGCCCCTTGGATAGAGTACGAAAACGCAAACAGGGGGCTTTCGCCCCCTGCGAACTCGTTCGCGTTCTCGTCACTGAGCGGCGGGCGGTGGAGTTGGTGGAATCGCGCGGATCGTTCCCGCTCCGCTGACTCGTTGTTCCAGTTTCGGAGTGCCCTTGTACTTGATGTTGCCCGCGCCGGAGACGCGTGCTTTCAGGTCGTTGGTCGCCCAGATGGAAGCGGTTCCCGCGCCGGAAATCTGCACGTCGGCCCCGGTGGTCTTCAACCCGGAGGCATGGAGCTTACCCGCGCCGGAGAGTCGCAGAGTTGCTTTCTCCGCCTTGCCGCTGATGGTTGCCGTTCCCGCTCCGCTGAGTGACACGCTGAGTGTCTTGCAGTCGAGGTTACTCAAGTTCGCGTTGCCAGCGCCGGAGAGCTTCACCGCGAGCTTCTCGCTTTTGAACTGGTCGGTCTTCACGTTCCCCGCGCCGGAGATGGTGATTGCTTCCAGCCGCGGAACGGTCAGAGTGTAAGTAATTTTCGTTTTTGGGCGAACGGAATACTGGGAAGTTGTGCGAAAGGTGAGCTTGCTTCCGGATGTTTTCGCGTCGAGAAGCGGAAGGATGTTGTCGTCGGCCGTGACACGGAGACTCGGATATTCTCCTTGCACCACGGTCAGGTCGCCGACGCCAGAGACGACAACTTCCGTCACGTCGCCGATTGCTCGTTCCTCGGTCGCGGGCACGCCGGAGCCTTCAACGGTCGGGCGGAAGACAGTCCAGGCGATCAGCGCGCCGCCCGCGAGCGCACCAACGTACATGCAGAGCTTGAACGCGCGGCAGATCATGTTTCACCCCCGGAGGGAATGAAAAGTGAAAAGGAAGAGTGCAAAATGGAAACCGGCTCTCATTTGCCTTCCATTTTGCGCTCTTCCTTGTTCACTTTGAGTTGAATCGGTCACAGCTCCGGCATCTTCCCGGTGAGGATGTCCCGCTTCCACTCCTCTTCGAGCGGCCAGGACACCAGGCAAGTGCCGAAGTCGGCCATGTGCTGATACTTCGTTAGCCGGTCGATCGCATTTTGAAGAATTGCGGGATCTTTCCGAAAAACTGGACCGTGACTGGGAAGCAGGAACTCCGCGTCATCGTCGCGAATACGCTGGAGCGAGGAAATGAAGCTGGGGAGGTGCGAACCGTGGTGGGCGTCGATTGCTCCGACGCAAGCATCCTTGTAGATGTTGTCGCCGCTGAAAAGGAGATTGCCGAGCTTGAAGCTGAGTTGCCCCGGCGTGTGGCCGGGCGTGTGCCAGACCTTGAGTTTCAGTTTGCCGATCTTGATCTCGTCGCCCTCATTGAGCTTCACATCGATCTTACACGTCGGCATCGGCATGTCGATGTTCTGGGCGGTGATGCGCGCGTAGGTCTGGACAGTGTCGCCGGCTTCGAGGGCTTTGGCCGCGTCTGGATGCGCGCCTGTCTTCGCCTTGAGTCGGTCGCGTGCGGCGTCCAATCCCTGAACGTGGTCCACGTCCGCGTGCGTCGCGATGAGCATCTTGCACTTTGAAAGCGGAAAGTCGAGTTTGCGGATCAAATCGATCACGTCATCAAGCGTGTCCTCCTGGCCAACGTCGATGAGCGCCCACTCGCCGCCGCCATCGAGCAGGTAGAGGTTTACCCCGAACGACTCGCCGGCCTGAAGGTTCAGTTCGATCACGTTGGGGAAGAGATATTTCCGATGGAGCATGTCGCGCCCTCCGGGCCGGTTCCGCCCTCATCATAGACGCGACTGAACGGAATTCAACCGACGGGAGGCGCAGACAGAACACAGAAGAAGAATGGCCACAAAAAAGCACAAAGGGCACAAAAGAAATCAGAAGAGGCGAAGAATGAATTGCAATCATGCTTCTTTGTCTTGGTTTTCTTTTGTGCCTTTTGTGCTTTTTGTGGCCACTCCTCTTCTGTCTTTGAAATCTGCCTCCTACTTCTTCGTGGCGATGCACCAGAGGTGCGTATGGGTGCGGATGAGGAGTTCGCCATTGGAGGGCACGATGGACGCGCGGGTGACCGCGCCATCGAGTTTGTTGCGCGCGATCTCGTCGTATTCCTTGGGATTTGGCGCGAAGATGCGCGTTTCCGTGTTCTCGCAGGTCAGATAGAGTTTCCCATCCGCGTGGACGATGCTCCCCCATGTCCTGCTGGGCAACTTCTCGTTCCAGAGTTGCTTGCCGGTCTTCAGGTCGATGCACACGATGCTCGGTTCATTCACAACGAACGCATGATCGCCGATGATGACTCCCGACCCGATGCGTTGCGGGTTCTTCGCGGCTCGGAAGAGCCGATGCGATTCCGTGACGTCTCCCATTCCGCCGGTCTTCACGCCAATCGCAGCGCCTCCATAACCCGCGGCGGCGAAGATATACTTGTCGCTTACCAGAGGAGAAGTATACGTCAGCCGGTCGGTGCCGCCTTCCTTCTCCAGACCCTTGCAGTTCCACAGGAACTTGCCGGTTTCCGGCTCGTAGCTCTTCACTTGCCCCGGCCAACTCATCACCAACTCGGTGCGATCTCCGATCTTCGCGATGACGGGCGTACTCCACGACCCAATGTAGTCGCTCGCCTTCTGCTCGTCGTTCTTCCACACTTCCTTGCCGGTGGTTTTGTCCAGCGCGATGAGGAACACTTTCTCGTGCGGGCCAAAGTTGTGGATGACGAGATTCTTGTAAATCACCGGTGACGCAGCGCTGCCCCAGATGTGGTTGCACGGGCCGAATTCCTTCTTCCAGAGTTCCTTACCTGTGAAGTCGTAACAGTACATGCCCGCGGAGCCGTGGAAGACGACGATGCGTTCGCCATCGGTCACCGGAGACGCGGCGCAGTAGGTATTCGTGCCGTGAATCTTCTCCTTGCCATCGAAGGCGACGGTCTTTTCCCAGAGTTTCGAGCCATCCTTGCGGTTGAGGCAGATGAGCGAGCGCTTCTTGCCCTTCTCGGTGGCCTGCGTGAGGAAGATCTTCTCACCCCACACGATGGGTGTCGAGTTGCCCGTATCCGGCAACTGAATCTTCCACTTGATGTTCTCGGTAGCAGACCACTTGGTCGGTAAGTTCTTCTCGGTGGAGAAGCCCTGACCGGTTGGTCCGCGCCACGCCGGCCAGTTCTCGGCCCGCGCGGAAGACACGAGCGCGATGACGACTGTAGCGAATAACGAACACGCGGCAGCGCGAGCGACTGACATGGGAAACTCCGTGGGCAAGAGA
This sequence comes from Planctomycetia bacterium, assembly GCA_022616395.1. Classification (GTDB taxonomy): domain Bacteria; phylum Planctomycetota; class Planctomycetia; order Gemmatales; family Gemmataceae; genus Gemmata. Next base: position 11,327 of record JAKEEV010000348.1, read on the forward strand.
ACAGGCAGGTGAAGTTGATTATCGCGCTATACAAGCGGTGAAGCCAGACCTTGCAGGCTGTTCAAAGTAGCCCGCCACTCCGTGGCGGTCTTTCAAATCCGCCGCGGAGCGGCGGGCTACTTTGAGTCGTACAATTCGGCAGGAGGTTCGTCATGTTGCCATTCCCTGTCGATGCTGTTCCGCCGCTCTCCGGTGTTCGCGTGCTGGAAGCGGCTCGCGTGCTGGCCGGGCCGTTCTGCGGGCAATTGCTCGCTGACCTCGGCGCGGATGTCATTAAACTTGAGCGTCCCGGACAGGGTGACGATACACGCGGGTGGGGTCCGCCGGATGTCCCAGGGTTTAATGACCTCTCCGCATACTTTCTTTCGTGTAATCGCGGAAAACGGTCTCTCACGCTCGACATCGCGAAGCCGGAAGGAAGCGAACTCTTCTCTCGACTGCTTGCGAAGTCCGATGTACTGATCGAGAACTTCCGTACCGACAGCGCGGAGAAACTCGGCTTAACGCCCGACGCGCTGCTTGCAAAACACCCGCGGCTCATCGCGTGTTCGATCTCCGGTTTCGGGCGTACCGGGCCGATGAAGGACGCGCCTGGTTATGACTTCGCGATTCAGGCTCTGAGCGGACTGATGAACATCACCGGGCCGCCGGAAGGTCCTCCGTACAAGACCGGTGTCGCTCTGGCGGACATCCTCACTGGTCTTTATGCGTCTAACACAATTCTCGCGGCGCTGGTCGCGAGAAACCGAACCGGTCACGGTTACGCGATTGACCTCGCGCTGACTGATTGCGCTCTCGCGGCTCAGGTGAACGTGGCTCAGGCGTATCTCACAAGCGGCAAACTTCCGCAACGACAGGGGAACGCGCACTTACAGATCGTGCCGTATCAACTCTTCGCAACGGCCGATAGCTGGCTTGTGCTGAACGTTGGTAACGACGGTCAGTGGAGGGCATTCTGCTCCGCGGCCGGCGCGAATGATCTTGGAAGCGATCCGCGATTCGCCACCAACCGCCAGCGCGTCGAACTTCGAACCGAACTGGTGCCGAAAGTCGAAGCGATCATGAAGCAATTCACCACGGCGGAATGGGAGAAGCGTCTTTCCGCCGCGAATGTGCCTCACGCGGTTGTGCGCAACTACGCCGATGTCTTTGCTGACCCGCAAACACTCGCGCGTGGAATGAAATTGACCGTGCGCGACCCGGCTGGCAACCCGGTCGATCTGGTCGGCAATCCGGTGTTCCTTCACGGCGCGCCTGTCGCCGAACCAACAATGCCCCCGCGACTCGGAGAGCAAACTTCGCGCGTGTTGGAGGAGTTACTTGGCCTGGACGCCGACTCGGTGAAGAAGCTCCGCGAGCAAGGAGTCGTTTGACGTCCTATCCTTGCGAAAACGCAAGGGGACGGATGAATCCCGTCGAGATCGGCGGCTTGCTCTGTGTGTTCGGGTTGATCTCGAGATAATGTGCGATCGTGAGCAGCGTTTGAGCTTTCTCCGAAACCGGAGTAACATCGTGCCGTACAACATGTGGTTTCTGACTCCTTCTCGCGAAGTATCACCAGCAAGCGAGTGGATCGAGTTCGTAACCGAGATCGGCGAAGATCAGCGCGCGGAACTGACCGCGGGAACTCCAAAGAACTGGAGACAGATCACCATCGACTACACGGATGGTTCCTGGTCGTTCGATTTCGAGAGATGTGCCGCGCCCAGGAAGGTGGAGAAGGAGATTCAACTGTTCCGCGAAGACCTCGAGGGCGTGGAACCGACCGTGAACGCTCAGTGGGTTGCGAAATACCTCAAGCGTGTGAAAACGGTGTATCTGTTTCGATGCTCAATCAACGCCCCCGATACGAACATGGAGTTGGTTCGCGAGATCATCGATAGCTTGCGGGATGACGAGCCGAGCGGATTGCTCTACGCGGAACTCGAAGGCTGGTCGAACGAGGACGGATATCACATCACCTGGGAGTTCACCGGTCGCGTGAGCGGTGAGTGGTGGATGGCCATTCGCGGCAAGGATGTCTGGACTTCCTTCCAGATGAAACTTGGCAACCGCAAACACCGAGAAGCATTCAAGGCGGGAAAAGTTCCAGCCGGTTTAAAGACCTACAAGAGCAAAGATTGAAATTCGCGAAGGCGAAGGGACAACAATGAGCCAAGAGGTCGATCATGTCCGTCAGCATGATGCTCCAGAACAAGGCGAGTCCCGCGAGGTGCCCATCGCGTCCCAACGTGGATTCACGGAAAGCTGGTTGCCGCTGTGTGAACGGCTTGGCCTACAGTTCGTTTCGCTATTCGCTGGCGGAGCATTGACGACCATCCCAGAGGAGTTGATTCCCGAGATTACTCGCGAACTGCGGTTGCTTCTCGCAGAAGTTGAAGCCGCCCCAGATCACGCCTGGATCGCGGAGCGGATCAACAACATTCTCACCGCCTTCGCGGAGACGAATCCGGCTGAGTGGGAGTACAGCTTCGGATAACACTTCAAGCGCTCGCCTCTTCTCCCCATCTGCCTTACAATCTCGGCACTCGATTCCATCTCTCCAGGAGTGTCCGAGATGCCAACCAACGCGCCACTCAATCGCAAGCTTCGCATGGGTCTTATTGGTGGAGGACAAGGAGCCTTCATCGGTCGGGTCCACGCTACCGCCGCGGTACTCGATAACCGCGCCGCACTCGTTGCGGGTGCACTGTCGAGCGATCCGAAGAAGGCGAAGGACTCCGCGCCAGATTACGACATCACGCCCGACCGCGCTTACGGCTCCTACAAGGAAATGGCTGACGCGGAAGCCAAGCGCGCGGACAAGGTGGACTTCGTCTCGGTCGCGACTCCCAATCACACACACTTCGAGATCGCCAAGACATTCGCCGAAGCCGGGTTTAACGTGATCTGCGACAAGCCGCTGACATTCGACCTCGCGCAAGCCGAAGAGTTGCTGAAAGTGGTCGAGAAGAGCGGCGTCGTATTCGCGGTCACGCACAACTACACGGGTTATCCGCTCGTGAGACAAGCACGCGAGATGGTTCTCAATGGCGAACTCGGCGAGATCAACGCGATTCGCTCCAACTACATCCAGGGCTGGCTCCGCACTCGACTCGAAAAGGA
>JAKEEV010000349.1 GCA_022616395.1 Planctomycetia bacterium
AACTCCCCGTTATCATCGCGCTGGCGGCTGTCTGTTCACTTGCGGGGATTGCGGTTGCGTGGTGGGTGAAACAGAAAACCGGCGCGCCGGTTGCAGTGATGTTCCCCATCGCGGTGTTTCTGTCGCTCTGGGCTTCGCCTCACGCGCTGGTTTACGAGTGGGCGTTGCTCGTTGCAGTCGGTGTTGTGCTGTGGGAGCGATTCCCCGCGTCCCGCAACGTCTGGCTGTGCTTATTCGCGCTGGCGTGGCTTGTGCTCACAATCAGCACACCGCTCGCACAGGCTCAAATTCGGGCAGAGTTGCCTGTCGTAGTGCAGGTAAGCGTGCCGGTGCTTGGGCTGGTGGGTTGGTTGGGCGCGAAGGAGCTGGCGCGGTCACGCGACACCCACACTTGAACACGCTTTGACCACGCAAGAGTAGTAGGCATTCGCTGGGTGCCGTTCTGAAAACTCTGCGGATGCAACGGCACCCAGCGTGTGCCTACTACTTTCTCAGCATTCCTCAACTTGACCTGTCGGTGCGGGACTTCGACAATTGAAGTAGCCTCCTGCCTGACTGTCACCTTGACGGACTCGTTCTCCAATGGCTCATCGGCGCGTCGGTTTGTGGTTGATCGGTGCCTGCGGCGGTGTCGCCAGCACAACCGCCCTCGGTCTCTCCGCGCTGACACGCGGACTGACTCCGACAACCGGCATGGTGACCGCGCTGCCGGAATTCGCCGGGCACGAGTTCGATGAGCCAAGCGCTTTCGTTCTAGGCGGGCACGAAGTCCGGCAAGCGACGTTCCTTTCCGCGGTGAAGGAACTGCATGGCCGCTCGAATGTGTTCGACGAACGGATGATGGCGGTCTGCGCGAACGATCTGGAATCGTGGTCGGGCAACATCCGGCCCGGTGTGGTGTATCGCCCCAACTCCGCGATCACCGCGCTAGCCGACCGGCCTGACATTCGACAAGCTCGCACTCCTCGTGAGGCCATCGACCTGATTCAAGCCGACCTCAGGGCGTTCAAGACATCTCAGAAGCTCGATCAACTCGTTGTGGTGAACGCGGCATCCACCGAACCGCCGTTTGAGATCGGCGAAGAACAGAAATCGCTCGACCGGCTGCTTCCCGCGCTCGAACGCTCTAACCCGCCCGCACTGCCAACAAGCAGCGTGTATGCGTTCGCCGCGCTCGACGCTGGTTTCGCCTACGTGAACATGACGCCCAGCCGCGGCGCAACGCTACCCGCACTCGAAGAACTCGCGCGCAAGCGCGGGGTTCCTCACGCGGGTCAAGACCTGAAGACCGGAGAGACGCTTATTAAGTCCGTGCTTGCACCTCTGTTCGCCCGCCGCAATCTGCGAGTGTTAAGTTGGGTCGGACACAACATTCTTGGCAACCGCGACGGACAAGTTCTCAACGACCCGGAGAACAAGGCGAGCAAGGTGAAGAGCAAGGACGCGCTCCTTGCGGCTCTGCTCGGCTACAAGCCGCAGACGCTCGTCTCCATCGAGTTCGTCGAGTCACTGGACGACTGGAAGACCGCGTGGGACCATATCCACTTTGAAGGCTTCCTCGGAACGAAGATGATGCTTCAGTTCACCTGGCAAGGCTGCGATTCACTCCTGGCCGCGCCCCTTGTGATCGACCTCGTGCGACTCGCGGCTCTGGCTCAGCGTCGCGGAGAAAGCGGCCCGATGCCTCACACCGCGTGCTTCTTCAAAAGCCCCGTCGGTGTCAACGAACACGACTTCGGCAAACAGTTCCTGCTGCTGGAAGACTACCTCAACAAGCAGGACTAACCACAGAGGCACAGAGACACAGAGAAAATAGAAATGAAACCAGTTCTTTAAACACTTCTCTCTTGTATTCTCTGTGTCTCTGTGCCTCTGTGGTTAGTTCTCTTCGGACGATCTCATGCAACTCGCTTTCTCCACCAATGCTTACCTGCACCACACGTTCGCGGACGCGGTAACTCGACTCGCGAAGATCGGCTATCGCGGAGTCGAGATCATGGCCGATGTGCCTCACGCGTGGCCCGCGTACTTGCTCGCGGAGCAGAAGCAGGCCATTCGAGACGCACTCGCGAAGAACAATCTTGCCATCTCGAACATCAACGCGTTCATGATGCACGCGGTGAACGACCACCGGCAGAAGTACTGGCACCCATCGTGGATCGAGCCGGACGCGAACTACCGCCGAGTGCGAATCGATCACACCAAGCGTGCCCTGACGCTCGCGAAGGAGCTTGGCGCGCGTTGCATCACCACCGAACCAGGCGGGCCGGTCGAAGGTCGCTCTTGGGCGGAGTGTCTGAAGCTCTTCGTTGAGATGCTCAAGCCCGTTGTGGAACACGCGGAGAAGGAGAAGGTGCTTCTGCTCGTCGAACCGGAGCCGGATTTGATGATCGAGACCATCGATCAATACATGGAGTTCAACTCGCGTCTTCAGTCACCATACCTGGGGCTGAACTTCGACATCGGGCACGCTTACTGCGTGAAGGACGAACCTCCGGAGACAATCCGCCGGCTTGGGAAGCTCATCCGTCACGTTCATTTGGAAGACATCGCAGCAACCCGCGTGCATCACCACATGATCCCCGGCGAAGGGGCTATCGACTTCGCTTCGACGCTCTCCGCGCTCAAGGAAGTGGGTTACGACGGGTGGGTGACAATCGAACTCTACACCTGCCACGAGAACCCCGACCATGCCGCGACCGTGGCGCGAGAGCGCATCCTGAAGATCGCAGAGACCGTTGGGGTGAAGTTCTGAAGTGCGTTATTCGTCTGGGAGCTTGGCGACGACTTCTTCGAGCAACTGAGCGGCGAGTTGCATCGGGCTAATCTTCCGCTCGGCGGTACTGACCCGCTCCGCGAGTCGAGCGAGCTTCGCCTCTGTCGCAGCGCTCATTGGCACTTTGGGTGAAACAGTCCACGTCACCACCGTCGGCCGTCCAGGTCTCTTCCCAACACCCGGTCTGAGGCGCGCTTGCAGGGTCGCAACGATCTCGGCGAGGCGCGCGGCTCCAAACGCGCCCCCGCCTGTATCGGGGATCTGGGCGACGACTTTCGCTCCGAGCAACTCGGCGATCTTCTTCACATTCGCGGCCATACAACCAAATTCCAGCAGTTGTAGCGTGTCGCAGGACTCTAAGCCGCCTGCGAAGGCATTGCGCAAAACGATTCTAGCAGTTGTAGCGTAAACACTGCTGAGTCAACTGAATTGCCCTCCTCATCAAGAGCGAACGCTTGTCTAGCTGGGCAACGGGAACTCGATTTCCAGATACTCGCGGTCGATCACGAAACCCACCGCGCCTTGTCGCGATTCTGTACCCATCCGCAGGAGAAAGGCGCGCAACGTGGCAGCTTGCTGCTCCAACCGCTCGCCGTTGGTGTAGCACTGAATTACGACCGGCGCGTCATAAATCAGCATTCCGCCCTGACTGTCATCTTGCCACACGCCACGCCCTTGCGGGAACGCGGTCGCACCACCGAAGCACTCGCCGAGAACCTTGAGTGCCTCATCGACCCAGAACGGTTGGTCGATGGATTGGCTGAATCGATCCACGCTCGGAATGAACAGCACGAGCAGTGTGACTTCGGCTTTATTTACCCCGAAGAGTTCAGACGGACTCGGCATCTTGCACTCCGCTCAACACCGGACGCGATTCCCAATCATCCGTGATATGGAATGTTCCCACTTTCTGGGCAAAAAGTCAAGCCGAGGTTGAACAGGTCAACCCTCCTCCTTCAGCAGTGACTTCGCGCTCGAATCGCGTGCGTCTTCCAGCCACGCGACCTCACCAGAGTCCGCGAATCGCTTCACGCCGACCTGCTTGATGGCCGCGTCCGGCACAACCTTCAGCGGCGTGTATCGCGGATGGTGAGCCTCCTTGTAAGGGTCGTTGGCCTTCGCGTTGTAACAACAAATCATGGCCCATCGCGGGTTGTCGCTCTTGTTCTGGTCGCTGCGGTGAAGAAGATTCGAGTGGAAGAACAACGCGTCTCCCGGTTCCATGAGCACATACACCAGCGGGAAGTGCTCCGGCCGCTTCAGAATCTCCTCAACGCGGTCGCGATCCGCTCCGGCCTGATCGCCGGTCAGCACATGATTGATGCGCCCGCAGAGGTGCGAGTTGGCAATCACTTGCAGGCAGCCGTTTTCCTTCGTACACGGATCGACCGCGATGAACACGGAAGTCAGGTTCGGCGTCAGCACGCCATTCTGATACCAGTAGCCGTAGTCCTGGTGCCACGCCCACGCGCCGCCGACCTTCGCGTCCTTGAGAATCATTTTCGAGTGGTAGTGATACACTTCGCCGCCAAGCAACTTCTCGGCGCTCCTCACGATCCGTTCGCAACGGGCGAACATGCCGTAGATGCCCTCGCCAGGGTGGTTCCACAGCGACAGCCGCACCACGCCGCCCTCGCCGTCCGCACGACCGAACGAACGCTTGTCTAGTTCAGTGTCCTCCTGCGCGGATCGTTTCAGGAGGTCAATTTCTTCAGCATCAAAGAACCCGCGCGCAAGGTAGAACCCCGCGGCGTTGTACTCGCGAACCGCGGCATCGGAGAGGATGGTTGGCATTGGTGAAACACCTCGTCGAACCGCCGGCGTCAGCCGGCTGGGTCGGGTCACATCAGCAACCCAGCCAGCTTACGCTGGCGGTTCGACATTGCTTCCGGTTACCATATCCGAAATCGCACCCTCCCCCAACACGTTAGTTCAACCCATGCGAACGACCGCTTCCTGTGCCTTGCTGCTCGCACTTACCTTCGGCCTGGGTGGAGGAATTCACGGAGAGTTCTCCCAACAATCTCTTTCTGTCTCACTGCTCACGGCAGCCGATGACAAACCTGGCGACAAACCCATTCCGACAAAAGAAGCCGCGGGCAAGATGACCGTGCCCGAAGGATTCAAGGTCACGCTGTTCGCGGGCGAACCGGATATCGTGCAGCCCATCGCGTTCTGCTTCGATGATCGCGGGCGGATGTGGGTGGTTGAGTGTCTGAGCTATCCGAAGTGGTCGAAGGACGGCAAGGGGAACGATCGAGTCACCATTCTGGAAGACACCGACGGCGACGGCGTTCACGACAAGAAGATCGTGTTCATGGATACCGGCGTGAACCTCTCCGGCATCGAACTCGGCTTCGGAGGCGTGTGGCTGTGCTCTTCGCCCAACCTCGTGTTCGTGCCAATTCTCGAAGGCGACAAGCCGGGCAAGCCGGAAGTGAAGCTCGATGGCTGGAACATGATCGACACCAAGCACAACATCTTCAACTCGCTCATCTGGGGGCCGGACGGCTGGCTCTACGGTTGCAACGGCATTCAGGCGAAGGCGTGGGTCGGCGCGCCAGGCACACCCAAAGAGAAGCGAACCTACCTCGATTGCGGCGTGTGGCGCTACCACCCGACACGAAAGACATTTGAAGCGGTCGCACACGGCACCACGAACCCCTTCGGTCTGGACTTCGACGACCACGGCGAAATGTTCATCACCAACTGCGTGATCGACCACTTATTCCACTTCGTCCCCGGCGGGCACTACGAGCGCATGTACGGTCAGGACGCGAACCCGCACGTCTATGGCCTCATGAAAAGCTGCGTCGATTACAAGCACTGGGCCGGAGGCGACTGGACAACTTCACGCACAACGGGAGTCGGCGGCAAACCCGAACACAGCGACGCGGGCGGCGGTCACGCGCACGCGGGGTGCGCGATTTACCTTGCGGACAACTTCCCGAAGGAATACCGCAACACACTCTTCACCGCGAACATCCACGGCAACCGGCTCAACAACGACGGCCTTGAGCGCACCAAGAGCGGCTACAAGGGCGTTCGGCGACCCGATTTTCTCTTCGCGAATGACTCGTGGTTCCGCGGAATTTGCGTGAAGGTCGGGCCGGACGGCGGCCTATATGTGAGCGACTGGTGCGATACGGGCGAATGCCACAACTACGACAAGGCCGATACAACCAACGGCCGCATCTACCGCGTCGTGTACAAGAACGCGAAGCAGTTTAGGGGCGACATTTCCAAGATGACCGACGCGGAGTTGGTGAAGCTGCAATCGCACGCGAACGACTGGTTCGTGAGGAAGGCTCGACGCGTGCTTCAGGAGCGCGCTGTGGAGGGGAAGTTGGAAGAAGCCACCGCGAAAGAACTCGCCGCCATCCTCCGCAGGAACCCAGAGGTAACACGAAAGCTCCGAGCGTTATGGGCACTTGAAGTGATTGGAAAGTTGGATGCAAAGGACGTGATTAACCTGCTGACTCACAAGGAGGATGTGCTCCGGGCGTGGGCCTTCCGTATGGCGGTGGAGGACAAGCAGCGGTTCGCTGATGCGAAACTCGTCCTGCAAGCTGTGGCCGAAGACGAGAAATCGCCCTACGTCCGGCTTCACATCGCTTCGTCCATCCAGCGGCTTCCACCGACCGCGTACCCAGGAGGTTCGCTAGCGACTCACGCACTCATGAACCCTGCGCCGTTGGATGACCCTAACGTCTCACTCATGATGTGGTACGCGCTCGAACGGTGGTATTCCAAGGAGCCACACTTTGCGCCTTCGATCCTGAGCCGAACCGACGTTTCGCTTGTCAGGCAGAACACAGTCCGGTTCATCTTTGCGCAGCCCGAACCGAATCGCGGCAAGCTCCTCGTGAAAGTGATGGACGAACTCGGCCGCATCGACAACAAGGCGGGACAACTTGACATCCTTCGTGGTGTGCGTGAATCACTCGCAGGACGCAAAGACGTACTTCCGCCGAAGAATTGGTCCGAAGTGTACGCAGGCTTACTCAAGGACGGCTCGCCCGAAGTGAAGCGTGAAGCCGAAGCGGTCGCGGTGCTGTTCGGCGACAAGGACGCCATCGCCGCGCTGCGCAAGCGCATCACGGACACAAGCGCGGAAGTCGAAGACCGGCGGGCGGCAATCGAATTGCTCGCGCCGCGAAAGCTACTGGACGCCAAGACGCTTCAGGGGTTGCTCGATAACCCGGAGTTGCGCGGAACCGCGATTCGCGCTCTCGCGGGTTTCGCGGATGCCAACACTCCCTCCGCAATCATCAAGGTTTACCCGAAGTTAACCGCCGAGGAGAAAGCTGACGCGGTGCAGACGCTCGCGGCCCGCGTGTCCTTCGCGAAGGAACTTCTGGATGCCGTTGAGAAGGGAACGATTCCACGCGGAGACATTCCAGTGATGACCGCGCGACAGATTCTCGCCCTCAACGACAAGGGAGTCAGCGAACGGCTCGATAAAGTCTGGGGGAAGATCACTCCGGTTGCGAAAGAGCGAACCGCACTCATCAGGAAGTGGAAAGGGATACTCACCGACGACGCGATCAAGAAAGCCGACGTGGTCAACGGCCGCGCACTCTTCACCAAGCACTGCGCTGCCTGTCACAAGATGTTCGGCGAGGGGGAAACCTTCGGCCCAGAACTGACAGGTTCTCAACGAACAAATCTCGACTACATTCTCGAAAACGTCCTCGATCCAAGCGCGGTGGTGCCTCGCGAGTTCCAGCTCATCAACTTCACCACGAAGGATGATCGCGTGATTGTCGGCACCATCTTCCGCGAGACAAAGGACGCGGTGACGATCCGCACCGTGCGGGAGACTATCATTCTCCCCGTGGGCGACATCGCCACTCGAAAGCAAACGAACGTCTCCATGATGCCCGAAGGATTGTTCGACCAGATGAAGCCGGATGAGGTACGCGATCTGGTCGCGTACCTGCGTGCGAAGGAACAGGTGCCGATACCAAAGAAATGACGCCATCCGTTCACAACAGATTTCAAACGTTGCGTGTGATTCTGTTGGAAGTATTGGCGGAGCGGCAGTTTGTGGTCGAAAATGGTCCGCACGATTCGGTTGTGACTGGCGCG
>JAKEEV010000350.1 GCA_022616395.1 Planctomycetia bacterium
ACGGAGTTTTCTGAATCGGAGCCGGAAGCGTCAGCGACGGAGTTTTCTGAATCGGAGCCGGAAGCGTCAGCGACGGAGTTTTCTGAATCGGAGCCGGAAGCATCGCGACGGGAAACCAAGACCGTCGCTGACGCTTCCGGCTCCGATTGAACGCTCCGGCTCTGAAAACCCGTCGCTGACGCTTCCGGGTAAGCGTCTGGATTGTTGGTGGAATCGCGTTTGGCCGCACCCAGCCGGCTAACGCTGGCGGTTGGACAACCCCCGTCGAACCGCCAGCATTAGCCCGCTGGGCTGCTAACGACAAAAAGACGCTCACCTTGGGTTCGTGGAGACGCTCCGGCTCTTGCCCAGCGCGGAGTGAGCACTTGACCATATACTGAACAAGTGTCTATATTCCGACAGATAGATTGCCAAGATTGCCAAGGTTGCCAACTACTGATTTGGCAATCTGACCCCCTTGGACCGACTTAGTAAACTTTTGTACAATGTGCCGCTCCTCGATTTCCTCTTGGTAAACCCTCAGCGTGGAATCAATTGGGTCGAAAATCGGCGGATTTCATCGGGAATGGCTTCTTTTCCCCGCGCAATCCGATTCGTAGGTGGTTTAGGTTCGGGTAAGCGTCTCGAATGTCGGTGGAATGGCGTTTGGCCACCCAGCGGGCTATCGCTGGCGGTTCGACGGGGGTTGTCCAACACCCGGCGATAGCCCGCTGGGGTGCTACCGACACAAAAGACGCTCACCCGACGATTCCGGCTCTGATTGAACGTTCAATCTCTTCTCGTCGACGGCGGGACCGCGGGCGGATTGGTTGGCTTCTGCGGATCATCGACCGGACGAATCAACTTCTCCGCGTCGAATACCGCGGGCGGTATCTTGTGCTTGTTCGGGTCGTAGTCGAACTTGTACTCCGGCACCGGTGGTGTGCGATCACGAACAAATACCCGTATCAACCCAATCGCCGCGAAAAGCACTATCGCAGTCAGTATCACAGCGTTTGCCGCCCGCACTCCCTCTGGAGTGTGTGGCAGCAAACGCGGAACGGGGATAGTGGGAAGCGGGGCAGGCGCAAACACAGGTGCCAGGGGTGCGGGCGCTGGTGTCGGAGTTGGTTGGGCGGCCGCAATGGCTCGGACGAGCTTCCGTAAACTGTTTCGCATTTCGCCATGCGGAAAGTGACGCGCGTTGATCAAGGCGAGATCGCTCGCGATGGCCAGAGACTGAGCGAACGGGACGCCTCCACCAGTCCAGGCCCAGCGGTCATCGCCGATCTGAATGTACCGCAAGCTGCGGAACGATTCGTTCTCGGCGACCGCTTCAAGCACCTCCGGGAACGGGCGAGCGTTCAACACAAGCGTTTCCACGTTCGGGAAGTTGCCGTGACGCAGGAAGTCGTACACCGGTGTGCGGAAGAATGACACCTTCAGCCACCCGACGCGCTCCATCGAGGGACTGCGCCCCACTTCCGCCAAAAGTTCCGCATATTGCCCGGTGTCGCGGAGTTGATCCCAGGTGAACGGAGTCGCGTAGAGGTGAATGTCCCACAGCGGACACATCGAGAACGGGTCGCTCGTGTCCGGGATGTATCGAAGCGCGGGACTGTCGGGAGGAAGTGGTAGAATCGGAGCGCGAATGGGTAACTCCTGGCCGTGGAGACCGAGAAACTCCTGAGGGCGCATCGCTCTCAGTGGACGGAGAAATCCGCGCTCAAACGGAGAAGACGCAAGCGCGCGGGAACCATCGTCGCCACTTCGCTCCATACTGCAACAGCAATCGCTTCTGTCGGCGTTCCAACTCTGGGTTCGCCGGTCGATCCGTTCCCCAACCGCCCGGACCCAACCGCGCAAGCGCGCACTGCACGCGGATGAACTCAGCTCGTCCGCGTTCGATCCGCGCAAGCGGCTCGCCGAAGCGATCAGCGAACTCGTCCAGCCAGTCGGCATAGATCAACCGCGGCGCATCATCGTGCGGCTCGGAGAGAATCGCCTGGTATAGAGCCTGCTCTTCCAACTCCCGCCCCTCTTGCAGAGCGCCTGTTGCATCGGTATCCCAACTCAATCCTTCCTAACAAGCTATCAGATAAGGAGACTACGTGTGCGCACTCTGATCACTGGCGGAGCTGGATTCATCGGTTCGCATCTGTGCGAGCGCTTCCTGGCCGAAGGGCACGAAGTCATCGCCGTGGACAATATGATTACCGGCGATCTTTCAAACCTCGACCACCTGCGGACCAACACGAGGTTCCGCTTCATCGGTCACGACATCTCGAATTCGCTCAAGGTGAAGGACAAGCTCGACAACGTGCTTCACTTCGCCAGCCCCGCAAGTCCAGTCGATTACCTCGAACACCCGATCCCAACGCTGAAGGTCGGAGCGCTCGGCACACACAACACGCTCGGCCTCGCGCTGGCCCACAACGCCCGCTATCTGCTCGCGAGCACCAGCGAAGTCTACGGCGACCCACTCGAACACCCACAAAAAGAAACCTACTGGGGCAATGTAAATTGCGTTGGGGTGCGCGGAGTCTACGACGAGGCTAAACGTTTCGCGGAGTCGATGACGATGGCGTACCATCGAGTTCACGGCGTAGACACAAAGATCATTCGCATCTTTAACAGCATCCTGGCGGACGAAACAGTGGTCGCGTTCGACGAAGAGGGAATGTACCTCGGCCCGGTCGGAGAGTTGGCTGATCGTATCCGCTACGATCACGACCGCCGACATGTCATGGTTCCGGCCTTCGACCCGAAGACCCTCCGCATGGTGTTGAAGCCGGCGCTCGCGTTGACCGAACACGAACCGCGGAACGATGCGTTCGAGATTTCGTTGCGGTACGGTCGGCACCTTAAAGTCACCGGCGACCACAGCGTTTTTGTCGAAGGCGAGGATGGGAAACCGGTCCCGAAACCGGCCCGCGAACTGAAACCCGGCGACCGCGTGGCAATCCCCGCGTTTCTGCCAGTGGTCGAACGCGACCGAACCGAAATCGACGTGGCTGCGGAGTTCGCGGCTCGCGGAGTTGATGACGCCTGGGACTGGGCCGTTCGTCACCCCGACCTGGCCCGACAAGTCGAAGAGCGCCGCAAGGAGGTGAATACCTACCTGGAATCCACTGGCCGATACACGCCAACACGCAGCCTGTCGGCTGCTGTTGGAGTCATCAGTCGGACTTGGATTCGTCAACACACGGTTCCGCTTGCCGCCGTGAAGAAACTTGGTCTCACCGTTCCGACGGACGCCAAGATCCTGCCGCATCGCAGTTCAAATCACGCACTCACAAACCACCTTCCCGTTACCGACGATCTACTCTGGCTAATGGGCTTTTATCTTGCGGAAGGAGCCGAACATTCAGGCAACGGCGTTCACTTCATCAGCTTCGCTTCCGATGAACACTATCTGCGCCGCGCGAAGGAGATTCTGGAACGCGAGTTCGGAGCGCGTGTCGGCTGGTCTAATGCAAATCCTAGCCGTGCGCCCTCGATTTATACCCACTCGAAGGTTCTGCACCGGCTGTTCCGGGACGTCCTGCGTTTGCGTGACCGCCGAATTCCGCTGTGGGTAATGCAACTGCCCCTCAACCGCGTCAAACACTTCCTGGAGGGCTTCCGCTGTGGCGATGGCACACACAGCGGCAAGAAAATTGGCAACGAACTGTGCTTCGACACAACGAGCGAGCAACTCGCCATCGACCTGACGTACCTTCTCCTCCGGTTCGGGATCGTTGCGTCAACCGGGCGGTACGAAACCACCTTCAAGGCCAAATACGGCGACCGCAAGTTCCCCTTCTACCGCGTAACAATCTGCGAAGTAGACGACTTCAACATCTTGAACTGGGACAAGGGCGTTCGACAGACGTTGAACGCCACTCGCGTGGGCGATCTGGTCTGGTCCCTGGTCCGCAGAGTAAAGCCGTGTGTCCTCACCCACCGGGTCTACGACTTCTCTGTTCCCGGTTGCGAGAATTTCGTCGCGGGCAACGGTGTGTGTGCCAAGAATACTTACGGCGAACGGATGCGATTGAATGACGGGCGCGTGCTGCCGAACTTCATGTATCAGGTTCTGATGGGTGGGCCGCTGACTGTCTACGGTGACGGGAAGCAGACCCGGAGCTTCCAGTATGTCTCGGATCTCGTCGAAGGCATCTGGCGGCTGTTGTGGAAGGACTTCCACGAGCCGGTCAACCTCGGTAACCCCGCCGAGATCACTATCCTGGAGTTCGCGGAGGAGATTCGCAAGCTCGCGGGGAGCAACACACAGATCGTGTTCAAGCCACTCCCACAAGACGACCCGAAAGTTCGCAAGCCGGACATCACGCGAGCCAGGCAGTTGCTTGGCTGGGAACCGGTTGTCGGCCGCGAAGAGGGACTGAAGCGCACTCTCGAATTCTTCAAGCGGAAGTTGGGGAAGTAACAACAGCGGACAGCGCTGTATTGGGCAGAAGTTCGCCCGCGACGAGAAAATAGTCCTTGACGGAGCGAGTTCTGTGCCATGTTAATAAACAGAGAGTTGCCTCCATACTCGCCTGCGGTCGGGTTTCAACCGGATTGGTCTGGGATTGGGTTTGTACCAAGCGACGGAAAATACGCGGTCAACCAGACATTCGCCCGTTGAAACTGCACTGGGAAGCGACGCTCCCAAACCGGGCTTGTTCCACGGGAACCAAAACTATTCTGATCGCGTCAAACGAAGACACGTCACGCGCGGTTTGGATGTTTGCCCGCAGCATTTACCGAATTTTCCCAGGATTCGCAGTATGACCCGCACGTCCTCGCGGCACCTGCCCACCGCCCGGTTCCTGTTCAAAGCTGGAATGGCGATGGCCATCACGCTGTTGTTCGCCAACGTCGCCAGCGCGGCTGATGGAAAAGGGATGAGCGGAGGTGAACTCATCATGTTCATGCTCCGATCACTCGGCTGGGTCTTCGGCCCAATCCTGCTGGCGATCTCCGTTGCGATGATGGCTCTGGTCGTGCTTCTGGCCCTGGACCTGCGGATGAGCGCTGCGATCCCACCGGGCTTCGTGGACGAGTTCACCGACACCGTGAACAAGCGGAAGTTCAAGGAAGCCTTCGACATGGCCCGCAACGACCCGTCGTTCCTCGGACAAGTGCTCACGGCAGGCATGAGTCGGCTTCAATACGGTCTGGAAGACGCACGCGAAGCCGCCATGAACACGCTCGAAGGCATCAAGAGCGACAAGGAACAGAAAAATAACTACACCGCGGTCATCGCGACCCTCGGGCCGATGCTCGGTCTGGTCGGAACGGTCTACGGCATGATCGTGTCGTTCTCCGTCTTGGCGAAATCCCAAAGCGGCGTGAACCCCACGGAACTGGCCGACGGGATCGCTCACGCGCTGGTCGTCACGCTCTTTGGCGTTGCCATCTCCGTGCCCGCGATCTTCTTCAACGCCTTCTACCGAAACCGGATCACACGAGTCACCATGGATGTCGGCCACATCGCCGACGACCTGCTGACTCAGATGTACCACAACTCCAAGAAAGCCGCCCCACCCGGCCCAACTGGCGCGTCTCCGCCGGCCAGCACGCCCCCCTCGATACCGCAGGCGCCAACTGGACGATGACAACCAGTCGGCAGTGATCAGTGATCAGTAATCAAGTGAACAGTGATCGGTGTTCGCCACTCTTGCTGGAAACTGATGACCGATAACTGATTACTGATCACTGATGACTGATCACTGATTACTGATCACTGATCACTATCCGCTGCTCACGACAAAGCCATGAGTCAAGGCAATCTCGATAAGTGTGAGCCGAACTTCACCCCGCTGCTGGACCTCGTGTTGCAGTTGGTGATGTTCTTCATGCTTTGCGCCAACTTCGTCCTCGATCAGACGAACGTGGACATCAAGTTGCCCAAGGCGGTCTCCGCCAAGGCTCTCGATCAGGCGGATGACTACACCATCTACCTCAACGTGAACGAGCAGGGGAAAGTGATCCTGACTCCCAGCGACTATTTCAAGGACACCGATGGCTCGACAGCCACCTCGCTCGATAACCCAGGGCGGGTGCTGAACTGGCTGAAGGATCGAGCGAAGACGGACTACGCACCAGGAGCGGACAAGACAAAAGACCCGCCGCGTTCGCTCATCATTCTGCGCGTCCACGAACAGTGCCCGTTCGAGAAAACTTACGCCATCCTCAAGGCGTGCCGCCTCGCTGGCTACCTCCGGGTGCAACTGCGAGCCGTCATGGAGAGCGGACCGTAGGCAGTTTCAAGAGATTTGATTTTGGATTGTGTCTTCGCTGACTTTCAGCACAAACCCCTTGAACCTTCCGCGAGACGGGAGTTGGAAGTTCCAAGTTCCGAGTTGTGAGATAGATCATGCTTGGCCGCCGCCGTCGTCGTCGAGGCACCGACTTCGTCGATCCCGACCTGCCCATCACACCGATGCTGGACATGTCGTTCCAGTTGCTCGCGTTTTTCATCCTGACCTTCAAGCCAGCGCCGACCGAAGGTCACATCTCCATGACCTTGCCCAAGGAGGAGGGGGGCGAATTCGCGATTCCCAACCCGGTCGCTGAGAACGTGCCCCTTCACTACATCGTCCGCGTCACCGCCACCGATGCCGGACAAATCGAGAAGATCACTCTGCGTCAAGAAGGCAGCGCGGAGGCAACAGGCAAGGACTTCAAGGCAGACAAGGCCCTCTACCAGGCCGAACTCAAAACACTCGCCGAGACTCTCAAGAAAGACAACCAGACCGCGAAGCTGACGCTCGAAATTCACGACAAGTTGCTTCAGGCTTATGTCGTGCAAATGATGGACATTGCCACCCAACAGGACTTCAAAGATATCTCCCCGGTGCCCATCGACCCCCAGAAGCGGTAACGGTTACTTCGCCTGCATCGAAGCGGCTCCGAGAGTGGGTTAGGCCGCAAGTTCTTTGGGTACTTGGCTCTCGGTCGCCCGACGATTCTCGAATGACGGAAAAGCAGTCGCCGGAGTTGCTGAAACCCGAACGGAACTCGGAACTTCCGTCGGAATCGCCCGTCCAACCGGATGTTGGAGGTGTGCATGTCGGGCCGGCTTGCTTCCTCGTCACGCCTGAATTACCAGGTTGCCGCGCGAATCGCGTTCGTCGGCTTGGCAGGGTTCGCGTGCGGGCTGGCGAGCAGTGCCGGCGGGCGGGCCGCGGAAGATCCACCGTCGGCAATCGATCTGACCAAGGTGGACAAGAAAGATCCGCTGCCGGCCGACACTCCACGCCGAAAGTCGTTCGAGAAGTTCGCCATCCCGAATCCGGATCGCTTGATTTTCGACAGGATCGAAGACTTCAAGCCGGTCGCGTCTCAGGACAAGAATCGGGATGAGTACGATGCGTGGATCGTGGCGGTTGAGCACGCGAACAAGTTTGAAGCGGCCGAACTCGAACAGTACGCGGCTCGCGACCTGGTGCCGCTCGACCTGATCAAGTCGATCCGGACGAGTTTCCGACTCGAACTGATCCGTTTCGATGGCCAGATGAGTTGCGTTCGCCGACTGACTCCGCCTCCGATCCTCCAGGACGCCGGACTGAGCGAACTCTACGAGATTCGGCTGGTTCCGCTCGATGAATCGCCCCTGACTCCGGTTTCGGTCGTCTTCACGCAGTTGCCGGAGTCACTCTCGGCTGTTCGACGGAAAGCGCCCGGCGAGTGGCTTGATGTGGACGGCTGGGTGAGCGCCGCGGGGTTCTACTTCAAGACGATGAGTGTTCCCGGTGAACGGGAGAACGCGAAGATCGGAGTGCCGGTGCTGATCGGCAAGAGCATCACTCCTCTGAGTGGCCTTCCTGTTCCGCCCGGCCAACTGGCGACTGCCCTCGAAAAGAACAAGCGGATTTACAAGTTCGTCCAGGATGATGCGGGGATGATCCGCTCCGCCACGGAGAGTAACTGGCCCGAAGTGGCCGCGTGGAACCGAATCATCCTGCACGCGTCTCGGTTCTCGGCTCAGGAACTGGAAACCAATGCCCGAGACGACCTGGACTTCGCGGCTCTGTTTGAACCGATCCGGGCCGATTACCGATTCGATCTGGTCCGCCTGGAAGGTCGGTTGATTTCACTGAAGCGGCTTGAGACCAATGAGTGGTTGCGCGTTGCGGGGGTGACTCAACTTTACGAAGGGTGGTTGATCCCCGCAAACGAACCGAGCGGCAACCCGGTGGTGATCGTGTTCTCCGAACCGCTGGAGGGGGTCGAGCTGACCGGTCGCGTGAACAAGTGGGTCTCGTTCGCCGGCTACTCCTTCAAGAGAATGCGCTACGAGTCGATGGAGAAGGACCAGAAGAATCCAAAGAGGAACGTCGAGAAGCTGGCTCCGATGTTGATCGGCCGCAGTCCGATCCCCCGACAAGACCCGGATCGCCCGGCTCCGTTCACCTGGAATGTGTTCATGCTCGTCGCGATCGTTGGGGGATTGTCGTTGATCCTCGGAGGCGGAGTGTTGGCGTGGTGGTATCGAAGCGGGGACCGTCAGGCGAAACAAGAAATGGACGCGGTTCGCGGACGAAACCCGTTCGATCCGGCCACGAACCCGCCCGCGTGAGAGCATCACAAGGCGCAAGGCCGAAGCCCAACTGTGAACGTGGGGACTTGAGAATCGACGAGGCAGCAGACCCCGACTTTTTTCGCTATGATTGATGTATGCCGCTGTTGCGGCAAACCCGGAGGAGACGGACCGTGAGAACCGACAGCACGAATTCACCTCCCGTCAACGGCAAAGTCATGGTCACTGGCCCGGCTCCCAAGGCGGCTCCAGCGGCCCCAGCGGCCCCGGCAACTCCGGCTGTCCCGGCTGCCGCGGTCATCCGCCGACTGGAAGCAGCCGAGGAGACCTCTCAGGAACGTCTGGTCAAGAAGCACGTTCCGGCGTGGGTCCTCAGTGGCGCGATTCATGTGGTCGTCATCGCGCTGGCCATCCTCATTCTGGGTGTCCGCAAGGCCGACACCAAACAGTCAGACAAGATCATCGCCACGACGGCGGAGAAAACCAACCAACTCGAAGAGAAGGACCTCAAGAACGACGAGCTTGGCTTTGACACGAATCTCCCGGCGGAGATACCAGAGATCAAGCGTGAGGCCGACATGACGGCGAAGGGGATCGAATCGGCCGATGCGGTTGGTCAACCGGACGCGCCAGCGATCGACAAGGCATCTCTGCCCAATCCCGGCCTGGACAACACCAATCTCCTCGATCCCGGTGTGATTGGCGCTCAGGGGAATCTGCTGTCGGGCAAAGGCGGGGAGATGGGAAACGTACTCTCCACGTACCCCGGTCGCAGCGGGGCCACCAAGAACGCCCTGTTGAAGGCTGGTGGTGGCAACGACGCCAGCGAGCGGGCCGTCGGGATGGGCTTGGCCTGGCTCGTCCGTCAGCAGATGAAGGACGGCGGGTGGGCATTCGAGCAGGGCACACACACCAAAGAGCGGGCCTGTGCCACCGGCCTGGCCCTGTTGCCGTTCCTCGCGGCGGGAGAGACTCATCAGCTCAACAAGGACCGGCCCAAGAACACCACGGATTACCACAAGAACGTCAAAGCGGGACTTGATTTCCTCAAGTCGATCTGCCCCCTGGGTGGGCCGAATGCGGGCCGCATGAGCGAGAACATGTACTCGCAGGCCATCGCGACCATTCCGCTGTGTGAAGCCTACGGCATGACCAAGGACCCAGCGCTGAAGCCCTTCGCTCAGGCGGCGATCACCTACATTCAGCGCGCCCAGGGAAGGAACGGCAGTTGGGGCTACACGTTCGGCGATGAGGGTGACACGTCCATCGTGGGTTGGCAGGTTCAGGCGCTTCAGGCCGCCAAGCTCAGCAAGGGCCTCATTGTTGACGACCGGATCATCCAGAAGGCGATCAAGTTCCTGGATTCGGCCGCGGGCGGGTCGAAGAGGTCCATGTACGGGTACTCCAATAGCGCCAACGCCGCTCCTGGCACCGCGTTGACTGCCGTCGGTCTGCTGTCCCGCTACTACATCGACAAGTGGGGACCGAACCACCCCGGCATGACCGATGGTGTGGGCGGACTGATGAAGAAGCCACCCATCGGCAAGGGCCCGCTCAAGGATATGTATTACTACTACTACGCCACCCAGGTTGTTCACTTCTTCGAGGGGCCCGAATGGAAGGACTGGAACGAGGGGAAGGAAGTTGGTGGTGTGCGCAAAGGTGGAATGCGGGACTGGCTCGTCGAGTCGCAACTGCGTGATCCGAAGAACATGACGACCCACGGCAGTTGGGATCTGGAAGACGGCTGGTTCGGCCGGGGCTGCGGTCGGCTTGGCACCACCGCCATCTGCCTCTTGACGCTCGAAGTCTACTACCGCCACCTGCCTCTGTATAAGCGAGCCGACAACAGCGGTGCGGCAATCAAGATCATCGAGTGACCTACGAACTCCCAAAACCCATCGAGCCGCGATGAATACTCTCATCGCGGCTCGATGGGTTGTTGTAGGTGCCGCGAGCCGAGGCGGGCCTACTCACGCGGCCGCGCGAGGCTGTTCAGGTGCCAGTGGAGGCAAAAAGCCGTGGGCGGTGAGAGCGCTGGTGAGCTTGCGAATGCTGTCGCTCCAACTGAACGCCGGGGCGCGCTGGGCGGCTGCGACACCGAGTTGATCCGCCGTTGTGGGGTCCGCGCACACCTGACGCATGCGGGCAATCAGTTCATCGTTGTTCGGATCGGCCCATCGGCCGGAATAAATCTTGTTCTTCGCTTCGATCAGCTTGTAGCCGACCTCATAGCCCACCGCGGAATCAAACACTTCACCCACCGCGCTGAACGTGGTGCTAATCAGAGGCACTCCGCAGCCCATCGCTTCGAGTAAGTGCAATCCGAAGCCTTCGCCATACGAGGCGTTCACATAGCAACTCAGCGAGCGATACCAGTCGGCGAGTGCTTCCGGCTCAAGGGGAGCATTCACCACTTCCACACGCGGATCGCCATGTGTGTTCACCATCGGCGAACGCGGAGTGATCTTTACCTTCAGTCGTACATCAGGACGGCTGGGGAATGCTTCAAGGAACAGGTCGATCACGCGCTGCACGTTCTTCCTCAATCCACCTTCGGTGAGCGCTCCCGCGGTCCCGAAGGTGCAGACGGCAGGTCCGCTTCCGGGTTGCCGAGGGGAGAACACATGCGGATCGTAACCCAGCGGGACGACTTCCATCGGAATCTTCACGCCGTTGGCCCGGAAGCAGTCCACGCCCCATTGACTGGGGATCATCAACAGCTTGCAGCGATTGAGATATTTCACCGAGCCGGGCGGGAGGGTGTCGGTTTCCCACATCGTCCAGACCGCGGTTTTTTCTCCCGGCCGGAAGCGATAGAGCAAGTGAGGCGGGATGATTGCCAGTCGTGGTTCATCGAACGTGTACATTCGCTCGGTCGGTCGGATGTCTTCCGAGACGAACTTCGGGTTCATGAATGCTCGCGGATCGCGGAACACATGAACACCGGCCGCAGTAAGCCCAAGCAAAGCTTTGAACACCACATGGTCGTATCCGCCGTGGCCGTGGATGTGACCCGCCAGATACAGCGGAGGACCCGGTCGCTCCACCAACGACCCAGCAGGCTTCAATCCGTGTCGCGGGACAAGCAACTTGTAGAAGAACGTGCGGAACTGACCGGTGACAAGCATCCGGGCAGCGCGACCGACCGCGCCGCAAGCTCCCCGGAAGTCCCGCGTGTACATCAGCAGGTTTAGCTTGGTCCGAACAGCGGAGAACAATCCGCTGCGGCCACGCGGGGCAGGCGCATCTGCCATATCGGTACTCCCTTACCGGAATCGGCGGATGCTACGGTGAGAGCGGGAAAAATCAAGACGGATTGGGGGAGACCCGCCCTCCATGCAGTGATCAGTGATCAGTGACCAGTAATCAGTAATCAGATTCCAGGAAGAGTGGCGAACACCGATAACTGCTGACTGATAACTGGTCACTGATCACTGTTCACTGCTGGGGGTTAGGTCTCTTCACTTCATGCCGTGACTGGAGCCGGGGCCGCTTCGGTCTTGGGCTTGCGGCTGAAGCGGAACCATCGTGGCGGATACATCACGAGTCCCTGCACGACGATCAGCAACATGCCGAGGTAAAGGGCCGTGAAGAAACTTTCCGGCTGGTTTTCGATGAACAACAGGTCATGCAGCAACCGACCCAGGAAGGTTTCGCTGCCGCTGGGAGCTTGACCGGCCAACTCGCGCAACTTCTCTTCCCAAATGGTGAGCGGACAGCGGATACTAAAAATCGCCTCGTAAGCGACGTAGCCAATGGCCCCGAGGTGCGTGAAGCGGAACCACGGATTCTTCGCCCATTGCCACTTCATCGGAGCGGCAATGCAAATCGCCAACTGGCCAAGAACCACGTAGGCAACGTAAGCGACGTGAATAGCGACAACCAAGTCGGCAGCAAGGCCATACCACATAGGTTCACCCCTGTGTACATTTTACGCTTTTCGGTCAGCAGATGTGAGCTGAACGAAAGATATGATCCACACGCGGGGGGATTTATTCCCTGAGAGTGATCAGTCATCAGTGAACAGTGATCAGTCAACAGTCATTGATGCTCGCCACTTTTCCTGTTCACTGATGACTGATCACTGATGACTGATTACTCTCTGACTACCGCACCAAATACTCGAACCGTTCGCGGAACTGGCCGGGGTTCATCTTCACGACGACGGCGAGGCGTTCGAGGCGGGTGGGGTCGTCGAAGTCGCCCTGTTCGAGGCGAATCATGTATCTGCGCGCCACTTCGTAAGTTTCTCCAGAGATGTCCACCAGTCGCGGGCGCATCTTCTTGGTGGCCGGGTCGATCATGGTCTGGAACGGTTGCGGGGTCATGCTTCCCCCGACGAAAGTGATAACGACGCCGTGTTCGTTGGCCGCGGGCGACAGGAGGAACTTCACGGCTCCGTAGCCGAGGTTGCGTGTGTACTCCGCGTCGAACGGGATCGGGTCGGCGCAGCGGAGTTCGTAGCCCAGATCCTTGTCGATCATGTCGAACTTCAGGCCGAGTGCCTTGAGCCGGTCCTTGAGAGTGGTTCGCACCATGCGGCCGAACTCGATCTCGCCCAGCGCGATGTGCCCGAACTGATCGAGCACGATTGAGCCATACTTGCCGGGGTTGTTGTCCATCGTCACGCGCAACTTCTCTTCTCCGATCGCTTCGAGTAGCCCTTCGGCCAGCACAGCCAGACCGTAACTCTTTCCCTGCGCTTTGCGCTTGATCATTGAGCCGATGATGATGTCGCAGATCAACTCCAGCGTGACTTCTCGCGCCTTGAGTTCCTCCGCGATGAGTGTGACGGTTGCGGCTGACGCCTTGCCGATGCCCAGTGCGAGATGCCCCGCGGCGCGGCCCATGCTCACGCAGACGTACCAGCGCGTGGTGGTCTTGGCGTCCTCGTGCAAGTTGCGAGCGAGTTGCACTCCGTAGTGCCGGGCGGTCTCGAAGCCGAATGTTGGAATGCCCGGAGGAAGCGGAAG
>JAKEEV010000351.1 GCA_022616395.1 Planctomycetia bacterium
ACCGTCTTGAGTGTGCTCCGCGAGCGGACCACACCGATGAAGACCCGTCGCGACGCTTCCGGCTCCGATTGGGATTGGGCTTCCCAACCCGCTTTCGGGGTCGGTATCATGTCACCTCTTTTCCCACCACGGATGGTGTCATGCGCTGGCTGCTGATCGGCTACATGTTTTTGTTCATCGACCGGCCGTTCGAGGTGTGGCCGTGGCTCGGTGATCTGCACTTCGAGCGAATGTACATGCTTTTCACGCTCGCGGTGTGGAGCGTGTATCCGTACAAGCGCTGGCTTCCCAACGCCCAGCACGCTGCGTATGCCGCGTTCGCCACCGCGGTGCTCGTGGCATGGGCGATGAGTCCGTGGGCGGCTCAGGGACAGAACGTCGTTGAGGACTGGTTCAAGATTGTCGTCTTCTATGTACTCCTGGTTACCACCATTCACGATGAGGAGGGCTTGAAGCACATCGTTGTCGGCTTCCTGGTTGTGATGGGGCTTTATCTACTGCACTCGTTCCGCGAATTCCTCGCGGGCCGGCGTGTGTATCGCATGGGCATCTTCCGCATGATCGGCGTGGACACCACGCTCGGTGACCCGAATAGCTTCGGAGCGAGCATCGTGTTCGCGCTGCCCATTGTGATCGCGCTTTGGCGCGCTGGGGTCGGCGGGAAACTTGCTCGATGGCTCTTGGTGGGCTACGTTGGCCTCTCGTCGCTGTGTATCTTGCTCACCGGGTCTCGGTCATCGCTGTTGGGGCTGATCGTGTTCTTCCTGATCGTCATCTGGGGCACGCGATACCGATTCACAGCGCTCTTGGCGTTCGCGACTGCCGCTCCGCTGGCGTTCGTCGCTCTGCCCGACTCACTCCAAACGCGATTCGAGACAATCATTAACCCGGAAGTACGGACGAAGAGCGACCAGGAGTCCGGCGAAGGCCGCTGGCATGGCCTGGTGATGGGCGTGCAACAGTGGGCGAACAATCCGCTCACTGGCATTGGCCCTGGAGCCTGGCGACCCGCGAACAACACCAAGATCGAATCGCACAACCTCTACGGTCAGTTGCTTGGCGAAACCGGCACGCTCGGAGCGCTGGCGTTTCTCGCCATCCTCGCGTGCTTCTGGATGAACCTGCGCATGATTCGTCGCGTGCGTCGCGAAATGCCCGCCGCGAGGAACGATCTGGTCTTCACCCTCCCATCGGCAATCGGCATCGGCGTGTTCCTGCTGTTGTTCATGGGGAACTTCGGACACAATCTGTTCCGCTTCACCTGGCTGTGGTACGGAGGCTTCCTCATCATCGCGCGCCACTGCATCGAGCAACGCGTGGCGTTGTGGGAACCAGAACCGGAAGTGGAAGCGGAGGGGGTATCGGAGAGCGAACTGCCTCCCGGCTGGGTTCTGCACGGCTCTCACGACGGATCGACGTGATCAGTAAGTCGAAAGTAATAGTCGGCTGACAGGGCAGCGTCGTGTGCCGTTCAGAGTAGTCATCACGCCCCGCCGCTTCGCGGCGGCATCACGCTCCGCGTGATGTGTATTCTTCGCCCCTTCGGGGCGGGTTTTGACCTCCGTTGCGGACGGGGTTGGTCTCAATCCATCGCGTGTTACGCTTCTGACCTCACGCGGAGCGTGAGGACTACTATGAA
>JAKEEV010000352.1 GCA_022616395.1 Planctomycetia bacterium
GTGAAGAAGTCATCCGCCGGCTTCAAGCTGACGATCCCCGTGTTGATCGACGCGAAGAAGGAACTGGCGGCGGCTCTCAAGGCCGAGATCACGCCTGAAGCGTTCGTGCTCGATGCCGAAGGGAAGACGCTCTATCGCGGACGCATTGACGACGCGTATTCCGCGCGCTTGAAGCGAAACCCGACGGTCACTTCACACGACCTGGCCGACGCGGTGGCAGCAGTGGTCGCGAACAAGCCGGTGAAGGTCGCGCGGACGAAAGCGATAGGCTGCCCGATTGACTATGACACCCACCCCCAACCCCCTCCCTTAAGGGAGGGGGCCAGGGGGTGGGTGAATTACTACAAGCATGTCGCTCCGATCCTGAATGCCAATTGCGTTGTGTGTCACCGACCGGGCGAACTTGGGCCGTTCAGTCTGACGAATTACACGCAGGCGAAGCGCTGGGCCGCGGACATCAAGGAATACACAGGCAACCGCGCAATGCCTCCGTGGATGCCAACCGGTGGCGTCAGCATGAAGGGCGAACGCAAGCTGACGGCTTCCGAAATAGCAACACTCGCGGCGTGGGCCGATGGCGGAGCGCCCGAAGGCGATCCGAAAGACGCTCCCAAGCCGCCCGACTTCGGCGATGACGGCTGGCGACACGGCAAGCCAGACTTGATCCTTTCGCCAGATGAAGCCTTTTCGCTTGGCGGCAGCGGTAACGATCTCTTCCGCGTGTTCGTGGTGCCGACTGGCTTGACCGAAGACAAGTGGGTGATCGGGTACGATGTGAAGCCGGGCAATCCGAAGGTCGTTCATCACACTCTGCACTTCTTCGACACCACCGGGCAAGGTCGCGCACTCGAAAAGAAGCAACAGGAAAAGGACAAGGGCCGCGTGCTGCTCGATAGAGGGCCGGGTTATACAGTCGGCATGGGCGTGGGCTTCGTGCCACCAGGGAAAGACACCGACGAAACGCCGAAGTTCGGCGGCATCGGTGGCTGGGCACCCGGACAGGCTCCGCAATTCGTTCCGAAGGGAGCTGGGTGGCTTCTACCGAAGGGTTCGGACTTCCTGATCCAGACTCACTATCACCGCAACGGTCAGTTCGCCACCGACCGCACGCAAGTGGGTTTGTACTTCGCGAAGGAGCCGGTCGAGAAGCCGTGGCAGGCGCTCATCGTCAATGGGTTCCGACCGTGGGAAAAGATCCCCGCGGGCAAAGCGGATTACGCGGCGCGCGGAAGCGTCTATCTGCACTCCGACGCGACGCTGCACAATGTTCTTCCTCACATGCATCTTCGCGGAAAGAGCGTGAAGGTGACGATGACTCCTCCCGATGGCGGTAAGTCAGTGGTGCTGGTGGACATCCCAGCGTGGGATTACCGCTGGCAGGAAACCTACTGGTTCGCGGAACCGATCACCGCGAAAGCGGGCACGCGGTTGGAAGTAACCGCGGTGTTCGACAACTCCTCCGCAAATCCGAACAACCCCGCGAAGCCCCCGCAGGAAGTGTCTTACGGTGAGGAGACGACCGACGAGATGCTCTACGTATTCTTCGGAGCAACGAGTCTCGATAAGCCCTCGAAACAGATCAAGACGTATGGCTTCCCACCTTCAAGCGCCGGCGCGGCACCAGTCGCGGGCCAGATGACGCCCGTTCTCGAAGGATTGGTCGGCACCTGGAACACAAGCACCACGCTGAAGCTCGGCGGACGCGATATCACGATCAAGGGAAAGGACGTGAGCGAGACCGCGTTCGATGGGAAGTACGTTCGCGGGCTGGCAACGAACGCCGCGGACGAACGCGGAGCGGTCATCCTGATTACCTTCGACCCCGCGACGAAAAAGTATCGCATGTGGATGTACGATTCGCTCGGCACGGAGGTCGCGTGGGTCGGCACGCACGACGAAGAGGCAAAGGAGATTAACTGGACGGCTGATGTCGCCGATGGCGTGAAGGGCACGATGAAGTGGAAGCTCGCCGATGGTGGCGGCTACAAGTGGGACGTGAAGATCACCTCCGGCGGTAAACCGATGCTGGAAATCGCCGGCGACCGCAC
>JAKEEV010000353.1 GCA_022616395.1 Planctomycetia bacterium
ACCGCGAACAAGTCCTTCTCGGCGCGCGATTGCATCTACTTCGCGCCGAGTGATCGCCTTCACCGATGCCGGGAGCAGCGGCCGGAACGTGACCACCGCGTCCATCCGGTTGAAGAACTCCGGCCGGAAGAACCTCATCGCGACATCCCGATACTGCAACCCCGCGTTTTCTCCTCCGAAGCCAACGGCGCGCGCCTGACCTGCACCAAGATTGGAAGTCATCACGATGATCGTGCTGCGGAAGTTGGTGACGCGGCCGTACTGATCCGTGAGCCGGCCCTCGTCGAAGACGCCCATGAGCGTGTCAAAGACATCCGTCGCGGCTTTCTCGATTTCATCCAAGAGCAACACGCTGAACGGCTGCCGCCGGATGCGCTTCACCAACTCGCCCGGCTCGCCCTGCGACGGACCGAGCAGCCGATACACCGCGTCGAACCCGCCGTACTCGCTCATATCAAGCCGAATCAATCGATCAGCGCGGAACTCGGAACGCGGAGGGCGGAGCGAAGAAACAGAAGACGAAGAAGGGGCGGTTACAGTGGTCTCTACTGTCTTTTGTTCCGCGTTCCGCGCTCCGAGTTCCGCGCTCTCGGAGTGCCCGAAGAAGTACGTTGCGAGTGCCTGGGCCATGTGCGTTTTGCCAACGCCGGTCGGTCCACAGAAGAGCATCACCGCGGTCGGTCGCAGCGGATCGTTCAAGCCAGCCTTCACGGTCATCACGATGTTCGCGGCCGCCTCACACGCTTCCGGCTGGTCGATGACGCGCTCTCGGAACCAGTTCAGCACGTCGTCTCGCTTCAGCGTGATTTCGTCTCGCAGGAACAGTTCCGGCAATCCGGTCTGTCGGCGGAACTGGTCAACGACAGCGTTCGGCGATACTGCCTTGCGGCCCTGCTTGAAGTGGCGATCAACCAATTGCCGCGCGAACGCCGACGCGGGTCCGGGGAACGCCGCGTAGGGCATGAATCTGCGGAACAGCCTCACGATGCGCTCGCCCGTTCCGCGCTCGATCTCCACACCGGGACCAGACGCGGCAGTTTCGAGTTGCTTGTCGATCACCGAAAGCGCTGTTGCACGGTCGAAGGGTTCCACTCGCACAATCTGGAAGAGATCCGGCAGGCCGGGCATCAGCCGGCGACACGCATCGAGTTCTGCATGAGTCACTTCGGCGATCATCCGCAGTTCCCCGCGCGCGAGATACGGCACCAGGAACGCCGCGATGCTATCCGTTGGCCCGACTCCTCCGGTGCGAACAAGTTCCAGCAATCGCTCCGTGCAAAGCACGCCTCCGATTTCGCCAAGTTCGCTTATCATCGACTCGACGCGTTCTTCCCACTGACCCAGATACTTCATCCCCGCGATGATTCGCCCGGCAGACGTGAGCCAGAATCTGCGCCGGGGTTTTCCCCTATTTCGTTCTTCTGCTGCTGCAAGTTGCTCCGCGGCCTTCACCGCGTCCACCATGAGCGTTGTTTTGCCGACGCCGCTTTCGCCGACGAGCAGCACGTTCGCCTTTTCGTGATGAAGTTTCCTCACGAGAGCCGCGAGTTCCGTTTCGCGCCCCCACGCGCGGGCATAACCCTTCCTCACCGCTCGATCACCCACGGCCTCTGCGACTTTGGCGAGCGTTGGTGGTGGAGGAACGGAGAACGCGGCGTTCGGAGGCTCTTTCGGAACCGGCACGACGATTTCGATTAACTCCGCGTCGGCCGGCGGAAGGAACGCGCCGAGTTCCGCAGGCGTCAACCCTTCGAGTTCCTGAGACGCGTACCGCTCGACGAGGTTCGGCAATTCCGTGCGATTCGGATAATCGAAGCGAATGCCGAGCAGCGGAAGATCGGCGGTGAACTGACCGCTCTTTCGCACGCCAACCACACACGGCACTCGCACCGGCACTTCGGCATCGGACGGATACAGTCGGTTCTTCCCCTTGTATTCCGGCCTCACCGAGACCGTGAACCATCGCAATTCCGGCTCGGTGAAATCCGGCGGTGTCATCCACGGTTGCTTGCGGTGCGCCCAGCGCAGATATTCGCGCAGATCGTCGCGCGCGTCATTGGCGGTAGCGCCGAATCCGGTGGTCGAGACAAGATCAAGCGCGATCGCGGAATACCCTCCGGCGGAGTCTCGACAGAGCAGAGCGTGATAGCGTGCGGTGGGCATGACAACTCAGGCTCTCGGCAGCGCGGCCAGTGTGAACGCGCGGAACGTCTCGGCAAAGTCGGCTCGGCCGGGCATCGGAGACACAAGCCCCGTTCGCACGTCCGCGACCGGCTGACCTTCGGCATACACGCGCAGGATCGGCCCGAACGCGAACGGGTCCGCGACTTCACTCGG
>JAKEEV010000354.1 GCA_022616395.1 Planctomycetia bacterium
CAATCCCAGACATCATGACTCCCCTGCGCCTCGCGTGGTCGAATCTGGTTCACAAGCGGGCGCGGACGTTCATCGCGTCGGTGGGGGTCGCGTTCGCGGTCATCCTGATCTTCATGGAAATCGGCATGGTCGGCGGAGTGAGTCGCACCGCGACGATGCTCTACGACAGCCTGCAATTCGACTTGCTCATCACGTCGGCCGAATACCTTGATCTAAGCAGACCGGGTGAAATCCCGCGCGACCGGATTGCACAGGCACACGTCGAAGGCGTGAGCGAAGTGATTCCGCTTTCGGTTGGCGTCGGGAGTTGGCGACTTCCAGCGAAGGAACAACTTTTTGGCGGCACGACCGAACCGGGCGGGCAAACGAGCATCAACATTATCGCGGTGCCTCCAGATAAACTCGACCGCGCATTCGTTTTGGGCGAAGGTGGCGTGTTCTCTTCCCCTGATGAAGCCCGCGGAGCCGGAGAGAAACTCCGCGAGTTGAATACCTTCCTCCTGGACCGCAAATCGAAGCCGGAATTCGGAAGCGTTGAGCAATTGCAAGCAATCCCGCCCTCCGGGCGCGATGGAGAAGCGGTGAGGCTCAACGCTCAGCGCGCCACCATCGTCGGCGGGTTCGAGATCGGCACCGGCTTTAGCTGGAACGGAATGCTGATGTGTAGCGAGGAGACATTCTCGCGATACACGATGCGCTCGCTCAACAAAGTCAACTTCGGTTTGGTGCAGTTGAAGCCGGGCGAAGATCCAGTCGCGGTGCAAAAGCGGTTCTACGCCGCTCTGCCGCCTGATGTGAAGGTCTACACACGCGACGAGATCAATCGTGATGAACGCCGATACTGGCTGAGGCTCACCTCGGTCGGGCAGTTTCTGGTGGTCGCGGTAGTGCTGGCAATCGTGGTTGGAGTCATCTTCGTGTACCAGATGATGGCTGCGGACATTCGCAACATGCTACCCGAATACGCGACCGTGAAAGCGCTCGGTTACCGCGCTCCGTATCTCACCGGTGTGGTATTGTGGCAAGCGGTGTTGCTCGCGCTGTTCGGCTATGTCCCGGCGTTCTTCGCGTCGCTCGGCTTTTACTCCCTGGCGCGCAATTACGGAGGCATTCCAACCAACATGACGATTGAAATTGCCACCGGTGTGCTTGCCTTGACGGGACTAATGTGCTTGGCGTCGGGACTGTTGGCCGTGCGGAAGGTCCACACGGCCGACCCCGCTGATTTGTTCTAGCAGTAATCAGTAATCAGTTATCAGTTATCAGTTATCAGCGAAGACATTCTGCTTGTTACTGATTACTGATTACTGATTACTGATTACTGATTACTGTTCACTGATGACTGATGACTGACCTATGGCTGTTCCCCCCGTACCGCTGGCCTGGAAGAACCTTGCTCACGACAAGGTTCGCTTTGCGCTGTTCGCGTCGGGAATTGGCTTTGCCGTTGTGCTCATGGGCGTGCAACTCGGCATCATGAACGCGATGCTTGACGCCAATACGGTGCTGATCGAGCGATTCAAGGGTGAACTGGTGCTGGTGAATCCGAGCCGGGCGTCTCTGATGTTCCGAGAAGGCGTGTCTCGTCGGCGCATTGAAGAAGCGAAGAGTGTTGCGGGGGTGGTTCATGCGGCTCCGGTGTATCTCGAATATCAGTCTGCGAATCTGAGGCATACCGCAAGCGATCCGGGGGAGCGAACACACACGCGGCGCATTCGCGTGATCGGAGTCAATCCGGACGACGATGTGCTTGACCTGCCGGGCGTGACTGCCGAACAGTGGAAGCAGTTGAATACGCCCGGAACGGCACTCTACGACCGCAAGAGCCGCGCGCACCCGGACCAGACGAATCATCCGGGGCAATCCGTGTTCGGCAAACTCGAACCGGACGTGCAAACCGAACTCGCTGGCCGCACCATTACGCTTATCGGCGGCTTCGAGTTGGGCTTCGACTTCAGCAATGATGGGAGCGTAGTAGTCAGCAGCGACACGTTCTCCGACTGGGTGCGAAAGCCGTATTACCCAATCAACCCGATGTCTGAAGCCGATCTCGTTGTTGTGAAGTTGGAACCCGGTGCCGATCCGGAAGCGGTGAAGCGCGCGCTTCAGGAGAAGTTCGGCGGTGGCGATGTGCTGGTGCTGACACGAGACGAGATGATCGCCCGCGAGAAGCAATTCTGGTGGACGAACACGCCGATTGGCTTTGCGTTCGGCGCGGGTGTTGTGTTGGGCTTCATCGTCGGCATGGTGATCTGTTACCAGATCCTCGCCAGCGATGTGGCCGATCACTTGCCCGAATACGCCACTCTCAAAGCCATCGGCTACACCAACGGCTATCTCAGCCGCGTGGTGATCGAGGAATCGCTCATCCTCGCTGCAGTCGGCTTCATACTCGGCATGGCGGTCACCTTCGGCGCGTATCTGATGCTCACCGACATCACCGGACTACCAATGCGCCTGACTCCGGGCCGCTTCGGGTTGATTCTTGGGCTGACGGTGGTGATGTGTGTCGCGTCCGGGTTACTCGCTGTTGGCAAGGTGAAGAAGGTGGACCCCGCTGATGTCTTCTAAAGCAGAACCCCAAAATCCCCTCCCGTGGGGAGAGGAGCTTCCCTCGTTCCTCCCAGTAGAGGAGGCTGGGGTAGGTTCTTCGCGACTCCCGCCGCCCGGTCAACCGGTGCTCCGCATTCGTGGCGTGAACCACTATTTCGGCACCGGCGACACACGCACGCAGGTACTCTTCGACAACACGCTCGAAGTGATGCCCGGCGAAATGGTCATCATGAGCGGGCCGTCGGGTTCGGGCAAAACGACACTCCTCACGCTCATCGGTGGGCTTCGCACCCTGCAAGAAGGCCAGATCGAAGTGTGGGACGCGGATCGCGGCAACTACCGCACGCTTCGCGGCGTGGACGAAGCGGAGTTGGTTCAGATTCGCCGACTGATTGGTTTCATCTTCCAGAGACACAACCTCTTTGATTCGCTCACTGCCCTGCAGAACATCCGCATGGCCCAGCAACTGAAGAACTCACGCCCCGACCCCGATAGCGACGCCCGCGAACTGCTCACCTATCTGCTACTCGGCGAAAAAGACATTCAGGGAAAGCCGCAAAAAAACCGCTTCCACTACAAGCCAGCTCAACTCTCCGGCGGTCAACGGCAGCGAGTGGCGGTGGCGCGCGCTCTGGTCAACCGACCCAAACTCGTACTCGCCGACGAACCGACCGCGGCTCTCGACGCGAACTCCGGTATGGCCGTGGTCGCGCTTCTGCAATCACTTGCCCGCCAGCGCTCGGAAGCCGAAATGAGGCGACTTGTTCGTTCACCGGAAGAAGCCGGAGAGAGTGGCCGGCTCGGAGAGTGGCAAGTTCCACTTTTGAAGCGCATCGCGACCGAACGAGGAACGACGAGCCTCATCGTGACACACGATGCACGAATCATGAATCTCGCCGACCGCATCGTTCACATGGAACGCGGGCGGATCGAGTCGAACGTGGTGGTCGCGGAGCGGCTGTTCGTGCGCGAAGGGCTTCGCCAGTGCCCCGCGTTCGCCGCGATTTTGCCCGAAGAGCAGGAGAAGATCGCCGATCACATCCTCATCGGCGTTCACCCGAACGAGCCGGTGCGACCGGATCACCTCGCGGCCAAACCGGGCTGTGTGGAAGTGTACCAGCCGGGCGAAGTGATTGTGCGTCAGGGAGAACCCGTGAACGAGCACAGCAAGTTCTATCTGATTCGCCGAGGAACGGTGGAAGTGCTTCGCGAAACCGGCGGGTTGCCTGAGAAACTCACCGAGATGGGACCGGGGAGGTACTTTGGCGAAGTGGCACTGCTCATGGATCAACCACGAAACGCGACCGTGCGGGCTTTAACGCGCGTGGAAGTCTACACCGTGAACCGCGTGACATTCGACCGCTACCGCTCGGTCAGCTTGCCGTTCATCGAACGCATCCTGGCCAACTTCCGGGCCGGCAGCAGAGTGTAGTCATCAGTTATCAGTTATCAGTCATCCCGGATAACTGATTATGCTATGTCGAAATCCTGGGTGGTTGGGAAAGACAGAAGACCCCTCACCCGCCTGCTTACAGTGGCGACCTCTCAACCCGCAAAAGCGGGGCGAGGTGGGCGCGGTTGCAGATTCGCGAAGCTACACGCAATGTGCAACCCACACCTCGCCCCGCAAAAGCGGGGCGAGGTCGCCGTAGACTGACGCGCTTCGCGTCAGTCGTAACGGCGGGTGAGGGGGCTTGGTTTCTCTTCCCTTCCCACTCAACGCACCGAGCATCTCGACAGAGCAAACTGATCACTGATCACTGGTCACTCATGCGACCGGACCAATAGCCCCATCGCCTGACGCAACTTTACCTCTGTGAGGTGCCACTCGATCACGGCCGAAAGCAAGTCGGCCTTCGCCTTGTACAGGTCGAGCTTCGCGGTCGCGAGTTCGGCCGTCACGTTGAGGCCCGCTTTCTGCTTGATGAGAAGTTCCTCGATCTTCGCTTCGACCTGTTTCACCTCCAGGGTGCGCGCGGCAATGGCGGAGCGATGTCCGCGAAGCAGCACGGCAGCAGCTCGAATCTCGGCATCAGCCTGACGTTCTCGTGCGGCAAGCGCGCGGGCAACGCGCTCGGTGTCGCTGGCCTGATGACGCTTGGGATCGCGCATCAGCGGAGCGAGCAGCAGTCGCAGCAGATTCTCCGGTTCGAGTTTGCCCAGAAGCGGATTCAGACTGGTAAGAACTGCATCCGCCAGATCGCCCGCGCCGTCGGCTGAGAGCACGCGAAGCAGATTCAGGTCCGGGCGGTATTGCAAGCCCGTGACCACGGCGCGTTCGATGTCCACATCGTCGGGCTTGACGCGAAGCGGATCGGCGGGCCATAGCGGAAGTGTGTCGTTACCCGGCAACCCCAAGCGCGCGCGAAGACTGGCATTCAGCGCGCCGATGCCCGCTTCCAGTTTCGCTTGCTGAGCTTCGAGATCGAGCAGTCTGCGCCTCAGCGCGGGAATATCGGCTCGGTCCTTCAGTCCAGCTTTTTCGGCCTTTAGCGCGTCTTCCAGTTGCTGACGCAGTTCCGTCTCGGCAGAGACGAGCAAATCGAACTGCCCTTCGGCTTCCGCCAGCTTGTAGAAGTCTTCGAGAGCTTCTCCCGCGGCTCGGTTACGAAGTTCGTCCGCCGCGTGCCCGCGCACAAGCCGACTTGTTTCGGCGCGCTCAACCGCATTCTTGTGAAGTTTGGGATGCGAAGGCGGATTGTTTTCGGGATGCTGGTCGAGATCGTCAGCGAATGGAGCGTTGGCGATGGCGAACCGTCGGCACTCATCGGCTGTCAGCCGTCGGTATTCGGCCGGTCGGCGAAACGGAACACCGGAAGGTTCCTTGGGGAACAGAGAAACGTCGGGCTCGATTCCCGTTCGTGTTGTTATCGGTAGTTGCGGAGCCGCGGGCTGTAGAACGGGCATTTGGCGCGGAGACCCAGTCGGCGCGTGGCAACCAGTCAGCGCAAGAAGCGCTGCGCACAACGTTCCGAACACCGCGCGCGCCATCCATGACCTCACGACGAGGTTTCTCACACCGGAATAATCGGCATACGCGGTACAGTTTCTTCAGATGAAGCACGAAAGTAGGCCCGCCTTCGAGGCAGGTTTTCAGAGTAGTCATCACGCTCCGCTTGATGTGTATTTCGCCCCTCCGCTTCGCGGCGACATCACGCGGAGCGTGATGACTACTATGAAACACATCACGCGGAGCGTGATGACTACTCTGCGTGCCGTGAGCCGAGCGGCACCTACTTCGTCACCCCTTGCTCGCCAGCGGGATGACACCATCCCAGGCGGGAGGCGGAGTGCGGTTGTTCTTCAGAATGAACTCCGTCAGCACGTCCTTTCCGCGGTCGTGAGGAGGAACGTGGTGGAGGTACTTGTAAGCCGCGTTCCAGTCGCCCGCGAGGAACGCGTCGAGCGCCTGGTCGTAACTGTCGAGATCGGCGTCGGTCAGCGCGCCTTCGCCGGAAAGATCGATACCGATGGCCGGCGCGGGCGGGATCAGTTCGGTGACCATAAGCGCCGTTTCCAGACCGTAGGGCCGGACTTTCGCCAGCCGACGCACGCGGCCAACTTCGGGTGGTAAGTGTTCTCGCACCGCTTCGCTTGTTGGTTCGTCAATGAGGATCGGTACGCGGAGCAACTTCGTCATGTCTTGCAAGCGCGAAGCGAGGTTCACCACTGGCCCGAATACAGTCACCTTCGCTTGCTCGGGAGTCCCGATGCTCCCGGCGACCGCCCTCCCCGTTGCAATGCCGATTCCGACGCGGAAGCCGTAGAGCGGATGGGTCGAATCACGGCCGACTGCTTCAAACGCGGCACGAATGCCAAGCGCTGCTCGACAGGCATTCTCAACTTTGCCTGGTTGCTCAAGTGGCCAGCCCCAGAAGCCCATTGCGGCATCGCCCAGAAAGTCCGCGATGGCCCCGCGATTGTCCAGAATGTTTTGCGTCATCAGTCCCAGAGCCGCGCTGACGCGGTTGAGCACTTCGAGCAACTGGTCGCTACCTTCTTCGACCGTTTTGGAGAACCCGCGCAGGTCGCAGAACAGTACAGTCACGTCGGCTTCTCGCGGTTCGAGCGCACGAGGAGCATCGCTGCCAGAAAGTACACTCATCACGCCCGGCGAGAAGAACCGACGGAAGACCGCCTGCCGTTCGCGAAGCACTTGCACTTGCCGCAGCGAACCGAGAATATCCGCGACCAACTCCGTGAACTTCACATCGTCGCGCAGTTCGTTTGACTCAACCGGCGCGCGGAGTGTGGCCGGGGCGGCTCCGGCAAATCCGCCCGCGACATACAGGCCCCAGTTGTGGCACGCGTCGCAATGAACCGGCGTGCAGAATGCCCAGTCGAACCGGCCCTGAAGCGTGAATGGGTCGGAGGCATTGGTTCCTTCCGCTGTTGCTCCCCAGACGTGCAACACAGTCTGCTTACGCCCAGTTACAGCTTCGGAAATCAGCCGCTTGCTCGGCTCGAATCCGCCCGCGCCCGCGAAGCGCCGGTCCCAGTGCAGCACCTTGTCTGGAGTCACAATGGCGACCGCGTCCGCGCGCCGGATGCCCGCCAACAGCATATCCACAAGGCGAGAGAAGAGGTCGTTGTCGTCGGTGGCGCTGGAGATCACTTCGGGGAGTTTGCTGAGCACATCCAGCCGGTGTGGAGCATCTCGAAAGGCGAGTCGGTTCAGTTCGCCGTGCCCGATGGTAAACGCATCGAGCAGCGGGCGATCATAGAGAGGAGAAGCCGTTGGCTGGCCGCTATCGGCGAAGGTGAACGTGGTTCGTCCGATGACGAACGAGCTGCCGGGGATCAGTTCAAATGCTTCGCTGGCTCGCCCCGCGTGGAACAGCGGGTTCGCGGCTTCCGGGAGCTTGCGCACCTTCAGCTTCCCCGAGCGCAGACTTAACTCCGCGTGCCTGCGCGCGAGAAAAGACTCCCAGGGCGTGGACCACACCGGCGACTCGCGGCCAAGAATGACCGTCTCGCTTGCGGGAAGTTCCCGCCGCCAGGTGTCTGCCGGGTTTGGTCCTTGCGCGATAAGAAGCATGGAAGTCATCAGTGATCGGTCATCAGTCAGCAGTTATCAGTGATCAGTCATCAGTGATCAGTCATCGGTCGGCGCGGTCTGTTCACTGATAACTGATAACTGATCACTGATTACCCCTCTGTCCTCTGCCCTCTGACTTCCCGCGGGGTGTCGGTGTTCCGCCGCCGATGGCGGTGACGCTGGAGGGGAAACTGCTGCTGGCGGCAATGGTGCCCACGGTTCCGGTTGTACTCGTGGGTAGGCCGGCCCAGCGGCGCAGGAGCCGCGTGACTGGCGAACGCGCCGAGGTATCCATCACCAGTACCACGCCGGCCCACATCAGAGCAATCAGCACAACGAGGAATCCCGCGGCAATCATGGCCCCGTAACTGAGCCGCCACTCCAGTTCGTTGACCGGGTGCAGCACTTCGTCGCGCTGTTCCTGAACCACGATGACAAAGCCGGTGTCCACGGGTCGTTCGCGGCCCGCACGCACCACCACAGGTTCGGCGAACGCCAGCCATGCGTGCTGGGAGAATGGCTCGCGGGCCACCGGATCGCGGTAGTCCTCCAGCCGTTGCCAATTCTCCGGTCGGGTGTCCGCCAGTTTGACCAACTCATCGGCGTAATACAGCGGCAAATCCTCGTCGTCGGTGTCGTCGGTGAGTTTCGACATGTACGGGTGCCGGACGATCAGCCCGCGTTTCCCGTTGCCATCGGGGCGTGTGTCCACGAGTACGGAGAATCGCTTCGACCCTTCCCCCTGCTCCACCTGGTCCAGATCGACCGACATCGCCAGTACACCGACCGGCTTTCCGGTGTCGGGTGACGACACGGGTACGCTGAAGGTCGTGGCCCACGTTCGCGTGCTTTTCCGCCGGTAGACGATCGAGCGGTGCGGTCCGCTGATGATCGCCGGCGGTGGTTGAACCGACTCGTCCTCGTTGCGGCCCAGGCCAGTGAAGTAGTCGCGGAAGCCGAAATACTTGTGCCGGAACCGCGGGAACGGTGGAGCCATGCCACGGTTGAACCCGCCGCGATCCACAGCGAGCCACAACGACGCCTGCGCTCCCTTGCGGAAATCGTGGTTGTACTTCTCCCGACGTTCGGCCAGCCACGCGTCGAGTGCTCGCACCGCGTCGGGCTGATTCTCCAGCGCGGGACCGGCGGCCAGCCAGTCGCGCAACCGAGGGTCGGCAGCTTCAAATTCGAGCACCCGCCAGCGGTGTTCGGTCTCCAGCGCCATCTGCTGAGCTTCAGCGCGCGCCGCGAACGAGTTCGCTTCCAGCGTCCGGTCGATCACTTCGCGTTCGGCGGTGTTGACCGAGGTCCAGAACACATACGCGCCAATTGCGGCCATCACAAAAAACAGAAGCGCGAAGATTAACCCGGTCAGCCACAAGATCGGGCATCGCGTGCGCCGAAGGCTCCACGCATCAAGCGCGGTGAGAACCGCTTGCGGGTTGGGGAAGCGCTTCGCGGGGCTGGGTTCAAGACACTTATCGATGATCGAGGTGAGGCCGGAATCGACTCCGGGCACCTTGCGGTGCGCCTTGGGCGTGGACGCGCTGACGATGAGCTTGCGATACGCGGTCAGTTGTTCGTCGAGCGTGCCGCTGGTGATGGTCGCCGCTCCGATGTCGGACCGGTGAGGTGGTTCGCCAACGAGCATCCGATACATGACCGCGCCCAGCGCGTAGACGTCCCAGCGCGCGTCCGGTGTGGCGCTCAAGTCGGCTTGCTCGGGTGCCATGTAGAAGAGTGTCCCGAGCGCCGGCGACATCTCGTTGGTCAGTCGCGACTGACCGAAGTCCGCCAGTCGCGGCTTGCGGTCGTGATCGAGCAGCACGTTGGCGGGCTTCAGGTCGCAGTGCAGAATACCCTTGTCGTGAGCGTGAACCAAAGCGACGGCAATTTCGCGGAACAGGTTCACGGCTTCGTGAACCGAAATCCGGTGTGTCTGGAGCAGGTCTTCAAGCGACCCGTTCTCCATGAACTCCATCACATAGTACGGAGGATCGGATTCCCATCCGACCTCGAAGAGTTGCACGACGTAACGGTCGGAGAACAGATAGCGGAGTTTCTCGACTTCGCGGGCCAGCGCCGACCAGTCGAGTCCTCCTCGACGGGTGAAGTATTTGATCGCGACGCGCCGACCACTATTGCGATTCACCGCGGTCCAGACTTCGCCGTAAGCTCCGTGGCCGAGAAACTGCTCCTGTTCGTAGCCGGGTACTTTCACCGGTGGAGTGACCCCGCGCAAACTCAGTTCGCGAGCCGCATCGCGGTCGGAGTCGCCCATTACCGGAGTTTGCCCGCCGTCAATCACGACAGCCCCGTGCAAGTTCATAACAAGAAACTACCACGCGCAAGCGACTTGCGCCTCAAGCGCAGGATAACCCATCGCGGGCCAAGAATGAACCGCGGAACCAGAGTAGCCCGCCGCTCCGAGGCGGTTTCTTCTGCTTTCTCGTTACGATGTTGCGCGTCGTAACGAGAAAGAGAGCGCCTTACTCACTGGAAACACAATCATCGCCCTGCCACAATCACACCATCACCCCACACGACAAGGAGCAACCCGAATGCCACTTTCCCGACGCGATTTCCTGGCCGCAAGTGCAACGCTCGCCATCTCGGAGGGCTTATGCCCTTCGCTCGCCAAAGCGCAAGAGAAAAAGAAGAAACTGGTGATGATCGCGGGGACGCCCAGCCACGGACCGGGCGATCACGAGTTCAATGCGGGCGTGCGGTTGCTCGACAAGTGTCTGAAGGGATTCCCCAATCTGGAAACGGTCGTCTTTCTCAACGGCTACCCGAAAGATGACTCCGCTCTGGACACCGCGAATGCGATTTTGTGCTTCGCCGATGGCGGAAACGGTCACCCGTTGATTCGCCAAAAGCGCCTGGAGCGAATCGGCAAGCTGATGGCGAAGGGCGTGAGTCTCATGTGCGCTCACTTTGGCGTTGAAGTTCCCAAAGACCTCGGCGGGCCGGAATTCAAAGAGTGGATCGGCGGTTACTACGAACACATGTACTCGTGCAATCCGATGTGGTCGCCGCAGTTCAAGGAGTTTCCCAAACACCCGGTCGCAAACGGCGTGAAACCCTTCTCCATTCGCGACGAGTGGTACTTCAACATGCGCTTCCGGGACGACATGAAGGGCGTCACGCCGATTCTCTCGGCCAAACCTACTGACACGGTGCGCAATGGCCCTTACGTGTACCCTAAAGGGCCTTACAAGCACATTCAGGACGCGAAGGGTCGCTCGGAAGCGATGATGTGGGTGATCGAGCGCAAGGACGGCGGTCGCGGGTGTGGATTCACCGGCGGGCACACACACCGCAACTGGAAGGACGACAACTTCCGCAAGGTGGTGCTCAATGCGCTCGTGTGGTTGTGCAAACTTGAAGTGCCAGAGGCCGGCGTGAAGTCTGAAGTGACCGAAGCAGACATCCAGGCCAATCTCGACCCGAAAGGGAAGAAGAAGTGACTTGGTGAACGACATTTTCCAGGGGTTGAAACCCCTGGTTTCTGGCGAATCGAACCACCGAGATGAGCAATGGCTCGGACACCCACCCGCTTCCCGACGCACGGCACGGACCTTCGCGCGCTGCTTACGGCTTGCCACCGCGAACCGGACGACGATACGCCGCGGCTTGTACTGGCCGACTGGCTTCAGGAACACGATGACCCTTGAAGAAAGCCGATGATGCGACCATCCAGCACCTGGCACCTCTGACGCGGTTGCGACGACTATATTTGGGCGGCACGAAGGTTACCGGCCGCGGGTTGGAGATCTTCCCGCTGCTCACTCATCTGCATTTGGTCGACACGCAAACGGATAACAAAGGCATGGCGAGTATCGCATCGCTGCCGCGATTGCAGAACTTGAACTTGTTTGACACACGCATCACCGGCTCGGCATTGCCGCACGTCAGCGGTCTGCGGTGGCTCGAAGAGTTCTGCGCCTGGGCGACGCCCATTCGCGACAAGGATCTCGTTCACCTCGAAGGGCTGAAGAACCTCAACTGGGTCTATTTGTACAACACGCACGTCACGAAGAAGGGAATTAACGCTCTTCAGAAGAAGTTGAAGAAGGCCACCATCAAGTGGTGAGGTCACGGCGGATCGTAGCCGCCCTTGCTCCACGGGTTGCAGCGACAGATGCGCCACGCACCTTTCACGCAGCCGTAAAGCGGGCCGTGTTTCTTCACCGAGAGAATGAAGTATTCGCTGCATCCCGGCTGGAAGCGACACATCGGTGGCAGTATCGGGCGGATGAACAACTGATACCCGCGGACGCACAGCACCATCAGCCCGCCCACCGCGAGCGCTGGTCCACGCCACAACCAGCGGACGTAGTTCAAGCGTTCGCCTCCGACTTCGATTCACCCCCGGCCTTGTGGCCGAGGTTTGCCTGGGAGTTCAGTTTCTTCGCCGCCTGCTTTGCCAGCTTCACGAGCGATTCCTTCAGAGCTTCAAGTGTCGGCTCTTCACCTGGTCGCGGAATCAGGATGAAGTCCACGCCGGTCGGCAGATCGTGTTGCGTCAGGCGGAAGGCTTCGCGAAACAGCCGCTTGTAGCGGTTGCGCACGACCGCGTTGCCGACCTTCTTCGACACCGAGCAACCCAGCCGCGGGTGTGCAAGACCGTTCTCGCAGGCGTAGACGATCAGCACGCCGTCGGAAGCGGATCGCTTCCGCTTGTAGCAATGGTCGAACTCCTCCGGAGTCTTCATCCGGCGCGACTGTGGGAACGTCAGGGGCTTGTCGGTCGTCATGGCGGCGCTCTTGGCGAACCCCGCCCGCAAGGGCGGTGGGTGCAATAGTACACCCACCGCCCTTGCGGGCGGGGTTCGCCTGATGGACACATCATGCCCACGGTGCGTTCGCTCGGGGGTGTTGCGGATTGCGTTTGGTGAACTCCTCGATCAAGTGCCGGCTCTTTTCGTCCACCTGTGCGGGTACTTCCACCTTGAATACCAGATACTGATCGCCCCCCGCGATGCCCTTTCCGCGAAGGCGCAGCTTCTTGCCGCTGGATGTTCCCGGCGGGACTGTCACGGTGAGTTTCGTTCCGTCGAGCGTGGGCACGTCCACCTTCGCGCCGAGGATGGCTTCCGAGAGGCTGATGGGCACATCGAGGAATAGATCGTTCCCTTCGCGTCGGAAGTAGGGGTGAGGGGCGATCTTCACCTTGATGAGCAACTCGCCGACGCCTGTTGCTTCGGGAGGCACGCGGAGTTTCTTTCCCTCTTGAATCCCCGCGGGCACCTTCACGTCAATTTCGCGGCCGTCAACGGAGAGCGAGACACTTCCTCCCTTCGCGGCCACGTCAAAGGGGATCGTGACTTCGGCTTCCTGTGGTTCTTCTGATCGGCGCGAGCGCGAGCGGCCCTTGCGCTTACCGGTTCCTCCGAAGATGCCGGAAAGGTCCGGCATTCCGCCTCCCATTCCCCCAGGTCCGCTGCCACCCATTCCGCCAAACATCTCGAAGAGTCTCTGAGCGGTCTCCGGGTCGATGTTCATTCCGCCCGGCGCTCCCGCGAACCCGCCCGCACCGGGAAATCCACCGCCGGGAAACCCGCCTCCAGGGAAGCCACCTCCGGGAAAGCCTCCACCAGGGAAGCCTTGCGTGCCGGCAAAACCGAACTGGTCGTACTGAGCCTTCTTCCTCTCGTCTCCGAGGATTTCGTAGGCGGCTTGCACTTCCTTGTAGTTGGCATCGGCTTGCTTGTCGCCGGGGTTGCGGTCCGGGTGGTACTTCTTCGAGAGCTTGCGGTAAGCCTTCTGAATCTCCTCCGCGGTCGCGGATTTGGAGACGCCAAGAACTTCGTAAGGGTCGCGGGGCATGGTGAGTATGTTCGAGTTATGAGGTATGGCGGATACCGAAATTGTAGCGTACCACCAACCAAGCCGGGATCTCATTCGTTAGAGAGATACGCAAAGCATTCGGATTCCAAAGTCCTAACTCTTGCGACTGGGAAGATCATGCCGGTTTCCAAAGCACGAGCCTTCACGCTCATCGAGCTTCTCGTTGTGATTGCGATCATCGCGATCCTGATCGGGTTGCTTCTGCCCGCGGTGCAAAAGGTGCGAGCTGCGGCGGCGAGAATCTCCTGCACGAACAACCTCAAGCAACAGTCGCTCGGCCTCCACGTTTACGCGGGTGACAATGAACGGTTCCCGCCCGCGTTCGCAGGTCCGGATTTCAACAGCTCGTGGAGCTGGTCCGCGTTCCTGTTGCCGTATGTGGAACAGGACAATCTCGCCAAGCAACTCGGCGTCGGCTTCAACACGCGCTTCGGAGGGGGAATCGTACTGGTAACCGCGGCCGATGTGCCCGGCGGGTTAAGCCAAACCAAGCTGAAAGTGTTCCGCTGCCCGTCGGACGATGCGCCGGACATCAACCCGCAGCGACAGAACCACGCGACCTCGAACTATCGCGCTGTGAACGGCCCGTATACGATTCCGGAAATCACCTTGAACTTCGACTTCGGCGGTGTGATGTATCAGAACAGCCGCACGCGCATCACGGACATCACCGATGGCACTTCCAACACGATGTTGATCGGCGAGTGCATCTTCGATCCGCCAACACAGAAGCGGGCCGCGATCTGGGCCGGCTTG
This sequence comes from Planctomycetia bacterium, assembly GCA_022616395.1. Taxonomy (GTDB): domain Bacteria; phylum Planctomycetota; class Planctomycetia; order Gemmatales; family Gemmataceae; genus Gemmata. Next base: position 14,201 of record JAKEEV010000354.1, read on the forward strand.
ACGGGCCAGGTCGATACCATCGTGCAAACCAGCGATGTGATGTGGTGGGTGGACGACTCGACCGCGCGAGTGAATGGCTCCGCGCCTCAGGCGTTCAGTTCGCGTCACGGAGGAGGAGCGTTGTTCGGTTTCGCCGATGGCTCGGTGCGATTCATTCGCGACAGCGCCGATCCAGCACAAGTCCGCTGGCTCGCTGGCCGCAACGATGGCGTCGTGG
>JAKEEV010000355.1 GCA_022616395.1 Planctomycetia bacterium
GAAAAGCAGGGGGGTGGCGGGGGGAGGGGGCGCTTCAACACCCCGAAACGAGAACTGCTGACCTCAGCCGACACCCTTGATACTACTGCCAAGCGAGCGGTTAGCCTTTCCCGCTCCCTTGCGGTCGCGGCTCGTTAAGACCGCCTGGTGCAACATGGCGAAGAAGAAGTTGACGCTCGAGAAGTGGTTCAAGAACTGCGCCGGCTGGGAACAGGGGCGCGATCTCGCCACGCTTCGAGCCGGGATCAAGGCGGGATTCCTGAATGAGCAAGACGAAGACGGCATGACGGCGCTGTACTACGCCGCGCTGGAAGGCTGGCTCGAAGGTGTCGAGCAACTTCTTCGCGCGGGTGCCGATACGGAACTGCGTCATCACCGCACCGGGGCGACGGTCCTTCTCAGCGCGGTGCAGAATGGAACTGATGCCGTGATCGAGGCTCTGCTCGCGGCTGGGGCGAATGTCGATGCCGGGAACCACTTCGGGCTGACTCCGCGCGAGTGGAGACGGCTGAGCGACCCGAACCCGTTTCCGCACATTCGCAAGAAGCGGGTGACGATGCCGGAACCGCGGATTCAGAACGCGGAGCACCTGGCCGACCACCACTGGCCGTCGTTCAAGATTCCTGATCGCGAGGAACGCGAGACGTTAGAAGTCGGCACCGCGGTCAACCTCTACGTGTACGGACCGCGGGGGAAGGGCAAACAGGACACGGTGAAGGTGCGGATCACCGCTCGCAGCGGCCGACGACCGAATGTGCGCTACACGGCGACCGTCGAGACTCCACTGAAGCAGACGCATCTGCCGCGTGGGACAACCGAAATCGAGTTCGGGCCGGAGAACATCGCGACGGTGTATGTGACGCGCAAGAAGTAACGATGCGTGATTCCCTGCTATCCGTGGTCAGTCCCATCATCCGCACAGCGCTTTCGCTGCGCGACCAGTGGGCGCGTGGAACTGGTCCGTCGTTCGACGCGGGGCGCGAGTTGCTCGTGAGTCACTTCCGCGAACTGTTCATGCTCGTTCCTCTGCCGAGCGCGAAGCCGGGTGTTTCCAGTTACGAGATCGACCTGTCCGCCGCGAGCTTCGCATCTCCGGAATCGCGTTATCTGGGTGTGGGGTACGCGCTCGCAAGCTGGGCGGATGAACTCTTCACGCTGAACTCGCCGGTCGCGGGTCAGTGGAACGAGCGGAAGTTTGAAGTCGAGTTCTACGACACCAACGACCGCGCCTGGCGGTTCTGGGTGCAAGCGCGCATGGCCGCCGAACGAGCCACCGACGACGATCTGGAAGTGTTCTACCTCTGCGCGGTGCTCGGTTTTCGCGGAGAGTGGGTGGAAGACTTGCCGCAACTCCGCGCGTGGCTCGGTTCGACACGCGAACGGCTCGTCAAAAGCCTGCGCAAGGAGTGGGTCGGGCCGCAGGCTCTCGAACCGCCCGCAAGCGTTCCTCCGCGCTACGGCAAGTGGAAGCTGGCACGCATGGCGGTCGTCGCGGGGTTAGCGGTGCTGTTGTGTGTGCCGCTCGGCGCGCTGTTGGTGGCTCGGCAACTGGTGAAGTAGCTCATGCTCACACGTTTCTGGAACTGGATTACGTCGCGCGAGGTTCTGCTCGTCGTGGTGTGGATTCTCCACATCCTGCTCGTCATCTGCATCACGCTCGGCCTGTACACAATCAACCAACGCTATCACCTCGAAACTGAACTCCTCTCTCCGTTCCCGCGATTGCACCATTACTGGTTGCCGCTGCTCTTCGTCCTTTTGTATGTCGGCGCGTGGCTCGGTTACTGGTTCTTTCGACTGCTCACCGATCCGCGAGAC
>JAKEEV010000356.1 GCA_022616395.1 Planctomycetia bacterium
CCGTCAGGGAGCGCGAAACAAAGATCGCTTCGCGTGTCTGTGTGCAGCGTGCTTCCTCGCAGGGAGCCGCGACCGTCAGGGAGCGCGAAACAAAGATCGCTCCCTAACGGTCGCGGCTCTGATTCTACTGTCGCTCGGGTCGCAGAGCGCGTACCTGAGCGCCTGCTTGCCACATCTCGCTCTCTGCGATCTCCTTCAACTCCTTCTCCAACTGCTGCCGGTAGTCCGGTCGGCTGTTGGCATCCAGGACGCGTTTGGTCTCTTCGCCCGACGCGACCGACTGATAGAGTTTCTCGAAGACCGGCTTGCTGGCATCTCGGAACGCCTTGAACCAGTCGAGCGCTCCGCGCTGGGCAGTGGTCGAGCAGTTCGCGTACATCCAGTCCATGCCCTTCTCCGCGATCAGCGGATAGAGGCTCTGGGTTGCTTCCTCCACCGTCTCGTTGAACGCTTCGCTCGGTGAGTGGCCGTGTTCGCGCAGCACCTCATACTGAGCGAGCCACAGTCCGTAGATCGCGCCCATCAGCACTCCGCGTTCGCCCGTCAGGTCCGAAACAACTTCCTTCTGAAAGGTGGTCTCGAAGAGATAGCCCGAACCGATTGCGATTCCCAGAGCGAGGCAGCGTTCGCGTGCTCGGCCGGTGGCGTCCTGATGAATGGCAAAGCTGGAGTTAATCCCGCGGCCTTCGAGGAACAGTCGGCGCACGGTGGTGCCTGATCCCTTCGGAGCGCAGAGGATCACGTCGATGTCGTTTGGAGGAACCACACCAGTCTGATCGCTGAAGACAATCGAGAAGCCGTGTGAGAAGTACAGAGCCTTGCCCTTCGTGAGGTGCAGCTTGATCTTGGGCCACATATCCTTCTGCCCGGCGTCGGAGAGCAGATATTGAATGATGGTTCCCTTCGCGGCGGCTTCTTCAGGGTCAAAGAGAGTGACTCCGGGCTTCCAGCCGTCTTCCAGGCACAGGTCGTAAGCCTTGCCACCCTTGCGTTGCCCGACGATGACCTTCACGCCGTTGTCGCGCATGTTCAGCGACTGCCCGCGACCCTGCACGCCATAACCGAGCACGGCTACTGTTTCGTCCTTCAAGATTTGCTTGACTCGATCCGGCGGGTAATCCGCGCGCTCGACGCACTGTTCGACGGTGTTACCGATGCGAATCTCTTTCATGACTCTTCTCGTATTCGTGGGAAAATATATCCTCTGCGGAAGAGGGTATTGGCAATTATCTCGATGTCAAGAATTCAAACATGGACACGAAAGACGCACCCGAATCGCCCGAATCGACAGACCCAACCGAAGCATCCGACATGGGCGATGTGGTCGACCGACTCATCGCCCGGTGGAAAACCGCTCGCCCGGATTTGGACCCATCACCGCTGGAACTCGTGGGGCGGGTGATTGTGCTGGCTCAGCACCTTGAGCGGAGCGTGGAGAGCGCTCTTGAGAAGCACGCGCTGACTCTCGGTCAGTTCGACATCCTCGCTACGCTCCGTCGACACGGCCGCAAGGGAGGTCTGACGCCGACGCAGTTGCTCGAAAGCGTGATGCTCTCCAGTGGAGGAATGACAGCGCGCCTGGATGCCCTCGCGGAGCTGGGGTTGATTGCCCGCAAGCCAAGTCCGGACGATAGAAGAATGGTGGTGATCGAACTCACCTCGAAGGGCCGGCGAATCATTGATGGAGCAACCAAAACGCGCTTCAAGGAAGCGAAGGAATCACTTCCACCGCTCTCCGCCGACGAGATGACAACGCTAACAGCGCTGCTACGGAAGTGGCTGGCACAGGTTGCGGGGTGAAGCAATTGCCCGGACACTCACGGGTTCGTCGGCGGTTCGGAACAAGCCGGACATCGACCGGGGCCGGGATTACGGCACTGACAGTGTTCACAGAATACGCGGTCGTGCTTTGTGAGGTTCTGACACGGATCTTTCGGCTCAAGAGCGTCACCCGTTCCGGGCACATTCTCGCACCAAGAGAAAGTGCCTCTCGTCGTGATCGTTCCACCACAGTCGCGGCAGTATTTAGAGCCACCATTTACTGCTGATCGTGTTGCCATGTCAGTTCCCTTGAAGTTGGGAAGGGTCACAGGCTTCTCAAGGGTCGGCCCTCACTCATCCGCGACGTCTTCCAACTTGGCAATCGCGACCACTTCGGTTCTGCGGATCAGCACGCGTTTGCGGTTGCGCTTGATGCCGGTGGCGACCGAGTCCGCGACGTAAAGTTCGCGCGTGGTCTCCGTGTCTCGGAGGTCGTGCAGGTCGGCGTTCTTCAACTCCAGGAAGTGGTCATCGTAGCGCGTGAGCTTCCCCAGGCACACGTAGGGGCTGATCAGATCGACCACGACTTTCTCGTTTAAAAACTCGTCGAGCATGGCACGCTCCGCGGAGGTAGCGCTATTCTACACCACTCAAATCGCTCTCGCTCTGGTTACGCAATTTGTGTATACCCCGCGATCGAGCAAATCCCTCGGAGAGAACCTCGTGAGCGGGCGAGGGTTCGCATTCATTCTGGTCGCACTCTTCCCGGCGTATCTGGCGCTGGCCGCGGTGCTGCCGCCACTCGACGACGAACTCTATTACTGGTGCTGGTCGCAGCGGCTCCAACTCAGCTACTACGACCACCCGCCGATGGTCGCGTACATGATCCGCGCGTCCACCGATCTGTTCGGCTCAAGCATCTTCGCGGTGCGCTTGCCCGCGGTGTGCGCGTCTCTCGTGGTGCTGGCGGTCATTGGCTGGCTGATGCGTCCGCGACACTTGCTTCCGCTGGTGATCTGTTCGCCGATCTTCACGCTCGGCGCGGTGCTGGTCACGCCCGATTCGCCTCTCTTGATGTTCTGGGCGCTGTATGTGGCTTGGCTGGTGAAGGTTCAGGAGCAGGCGAACCCCGCCCGCGAGGGCGGTGGGTGGCGCAAGACCCACCGCCCTCGCGGGCGGGGTTCGTCCGGCATGTGGCTCGTCGGTGGCGTCATCCTCGGTTGTGGCATTCTCGGCAAGTACACAATGGCGCTGGCGGTGGTCGCGGGGTTCGTCAGCTTCGTGCTTGGCGGGAACTGGCGAAGGTGGGTCGCGGGGTATGTGCTTCACTTGGTGGTTGCGGTCGCGGTCGCGTCTCCGATCCTGATTCATAACATCAAGCACGACTTCCTTCCGCTGAGCTATCAGTGGGGCCACTCGATGGGCAGCCCGGAGCCGGGGCTTGCTCCCTTTGCGAAGTTCGTCGGGGTTCAGGTGCTTCTGTTCGGGCTGCTGCCGCTCGCGGTCTTCGTCTGGACGCTCTGCAACTGGCGCGAACTGATCCGCGATCCGCGACTTCGCGTGTGCGCGTGTCTGTTCGCGCTTCCGTTCGGCTTCTTCCTGCTGAAGTCCACACGCGGACCGCTGGAAGGGAACTGGGCGCTGGTGTGCTTTATCGCGGTGTGGCCGCTGGCCGCGCGCTGGTACGAATCCGTGCGCGATTCCGCGCGCCGGCGATGGGCGACCCGAGTGAGCTTCGCAGCGCCGATCGGGTGCGTGGTATTCCTCGCGGTTCACCTTGTTCGTCCGCTGGAAGTTGTGCCGGTCGCTGGTGATCGCCTCTCGCGGCAAGAGAGCAAACTGGAACTGGCGCGCGAACTCTCCGCGTGTCTGGCTCGCGATGTCGATTCCACGCCGGTGTTCGTTCCTACCTATCAGTGGGCCGCCCTCCTCCGCTGGCACAACGTGGAAGCGGAACAACTCGCGGGAATCACGCGACCGAGTCACTTCACTCAGCGCCCCACATCGCCAAGCGCGTTCGAGCGCGTCTATGTGTTTACGGACCGCGTGATTCCCAACGAACATCTTCCCGGCTTCGGCCCTCCGCGACGAATCAAGGAGTTCCCGGTAACCGTTCGCGGACAACCCTATGGGAAGTTTGTGCTTCTCGAATATGCCAGACAACAGAAGTAGGACAGGCATCCAGACTGTCATGGAGAATCGGAGCCGGAAGCGTCAGCGACGGGTTTCATTTCCTCTTGAATCGGAGCCGGAAGCGTCAGCGACGGGAAACGAAGACCGTCGCTGACGCTTCCGGCTCCGATTCAAGAATCCGTCGCTGACGCTTCCGGCTCCGAGAAAGAGACAGGCAAGATGCCTGTCCTACGGTAATCCAGCGTTTGCAACATGGAATCCCGCATGCCACGTCGCCCAGGAAAACACCGTGCCCTGCCGGAGTTGCTTGTCACGCATCCGGCCCAGCTCGCGTCCTGCCTCACGCATCTGGCCAAGTCCCCGCTCATCGGTTTCGATACCGAGTTCGTCGGCGAAGACGCATACCGGCCGGAACTGTGCCTCGTGCAAGTCGCGACAGCGGAAGAGTTGTTCGTGGTCGATCCATTCACGTGCGGCTCACTCGATGAGTTCTGGAAACTTCTCCTCGATCCCGAACGCACAGTCATTGTTCATGCGGGGCGCGAAGACGTGCGCATGTGCTACTTTCAAGTGGGAGAGCCTCCCGCGCATGTCTTCGATGTTCAGATCGCGGCGGGACTGATCGGGCTGACTTACCCAATTGGTTATGCCGGGCTTGTGTCAGAGTTGCTTCGCCAGCGCATGCACAAAGGGGAAACGCTCACCGACTGGCGCAGGCGACCGCTTACCCCGGCACAAGTGCGCTATGCTTACGATGACGTGAGATATTTGCTCCCCGCGTACCGTAAGTTAAGCGAGCGCCTCAAGCGCCTTGCGCGCACGGAATGGGCGGAGGAAGAGTTCGCGGCGTTCGTGCGAAAAGCCGTGGCCGATGATGCCACCGTCGAGAAGTGGAGGAAGCTCAAGGGAATCGGCGGACTGGATCGGCGTGGGCTGGCCATTGCGCGCGAAGTGTTCGGCTGGCGCGAGCGATTCGCGGAGCGCGTCAACCGTCCCCCACGATACATGATGCGCGACGACTTGCTGGTGGAAGTCGCCCGACGCGCGCCCACGAAGCCCGAAGAGTTGCACGCGGTTCGGGGGTTACCCAAGGGACAGGAAGACGCGATCCTCGAAGCCGTTCAGCGCGCAAGCGCGCTTCGGTTGGAAGAATGCCCCGAACCGGAGACACGCGACAACGACCCGGCGAACATCGTGTTGCTCGGCAACCTGCTCGGAGTGGTGCTGGCCGACTTCGCGAGTCGCAATCGGCTGGCCGCGAACCTCATCGCGTCTGGTTCGGACTTGAAAGCGGTTGTTCGCAGTCGTGCTTACAAGCAATCACTCCCTGACGTGCCTCTGTGTCGCGGATGGCGCGCGGAGGTGGTGCTGCCGGAGTTGCTCGACATCCTTTCGGGCGAGACCGCGATCCGTGTCGCCAACCCGCGAGCCGCGAACCCACTGGAGTTGGTGGAACTGGAGCCGGAAGAGCCTGAAGAAGAGGCGGAGGGGCCACGGGAGCACAAGGAACTGAGTGAACGGGAACCAGTTCCCCCATCGGACGGGAATGCGGGTAAGATGTAAGTAGGCGCGTGGAAAACCAACGTAGGACAGGCTGGAAGCCTGTTTTCGTGTAGGACAGGCATCTTGCCTGTCATTTCACAGACAGGCTGGAAGCCTGTCCTACTTGGCTTTTACTGGACTCGCCAACGAATCGGCCGCTGTTGCGGTCACCTGTATGGGATTCGCGATGAGCAACATGCTGAAGTGTCCAAACCCAAGTTGCCCCTACGTCTTCGATCCGTCGCAAGTGCCGGTCGGAGTCGTCCTGAGTTGCCCGCGCTGCGGAATGCAATTCACGCTTGGTGCTCCCGCTCACACAACCAGCTCAACCGCCCCTCCCAGTTATCCACCGGCAGGCTACCCCTCGACGCCACCCGCACCTTCCGCGGCGCCGGGTTACAACACAGCCGGTCGATCTCCCGCGACTTCCCAAACGGAGCCAGCCGCTTCAGAATTCGAGACTGTTGGCACGGTCGGCCGCACGGTTGTCGAGGAACGCGACCCGGCCACTCCGCTCCCTGGTCGCCGAACCAACAGGGCGCAAGTGTTCATCCTCGCTGGTATCGCGGCGGTACTCATGGCCGGCACGGCACTGGCAATCATCTTCAAACTGGTGCGCAGACCTGAACCGATCCCGCCCGAGACAGTCACGCGGCTGAAGGATCTGAACGTCGAGATCGACGCTCCTCTGTCCGGCTGGACCCACGACGATGACACCCGCGCCAAACTCGGCCCGCCTTACGTGTTCGTTTACAAGCGCGGCAACCCCGAAGCCTACGTCGCCTTCGGCGCCCGAGACTATGACCCAAGTTCTCCCCGACCCAGCGAACTGGCTGAAGTGCGCGATCTTCCCCTGAAGAAACTCTTCAGCACCGTTCAGATCGAACCGCCCATTGAATCCTCTTGGATGGGAGAACCAATCACCAGCGGCAACGGACATAAGTTCCGCGCTCAGTCCGCGGACGAACTGAACTGGCAGGGCGAAGTGTATAGCATCTCGCACCAGGGAATCGGTTACTGGTGGGTAAGTTGGTGCGGCGAGAGCGACTTCGACGGACTCAAAGAGGAGTTCGCGGAGTTCCGCAACAAGGTCAAGCTGCTCAACCTGCGCGCAAAGTGGACGGAACGGCAGTCCAACATCATCCCCTACAAGGGCGAGACGGTAGACTATACGATTCTCGACGCCGACGACATCTGGAAGGAAACGTCCATCGTTCCATTCAAAGTCCGAGATCCGAAGCTGGACAAGCGACTGCGAATTGATGCCACCCCGAAGAGCGACCGCAAAGCACTCCCCGACGAGGCCGAGCTACGCGTCTACCTGCTCAACGAGCCGGGCGACCCGATGGATATCGCGCGGAAATTCGTGGAGGAGAAACGAATCGCGGAGGTCGCGGAGCTGGCTCCCCACTTGCCAAAGCCGACATTCGATGTCATCACCGGCGACGAGCAGGGCGACCCGCCACGAAACACAGTCACAAGGACCGCTTCGGTCGTGCGCTTGAGCAGCAAAGTGCAACATGCCAGTAGCGCCGACCAGTTGATTGTCATCTCCGCCATCCGCATCGGCGAGAAGGTCGTCGTCGTCCACTGCTGGGGCGAGTTAGCCAAGCGGCGAGTCTTTGAAACGAAATTCGTCCAGATCGCATCGTCACTGCGCGAAGGGAAGTGAAGGTAGGACAGCCTGGAAGGCTGTCCTACCGAAACTTTGTCGGTGTGTACCCGGAACTCGGCTGTCCGCTCGGAAC